>CAJCHR010000094.1 GCA_903970225.1 Actinobacteria bacterium 21-64-8
CAAGCATACCCGCCATCCCGAAGGCGGAGATCGATGTCTGGTTGACGATGGCGCCGCCGCCGCGCTGGCGCATGTAGGGCACCACCGCGCACATGCAGAGCCAGGGGCCCCGCACGTTGACGGCCATCGTACGGTCCCAACGATCGACGGAGATATCGCTCATCGGCCCGCCCACCAAGGTGGCGAAGAGCGCAGCGTTGTTGACGAGGATATCGATCCCGCCAAACGCATCGGCTGCTGCCTTGGCCATCGCCTCGGTCGCCTCACGGCTGGAGACGTCGACCCGCTGGAAGGCGGCGGATTCCCCCCTGGCACGTATCGCCTCGACTGTGGCAGCGCCTTCGTCTTCGAGGAGGTCGGCAACAAGAACCGCCGCCCCGGCGCACGCCAGCGCTTCGGCATAGGCGCGGCCGATCCCGCGCGAGCCACCAGTCACGATGGCTACCCTGCCTTGCAGGCTCATCGGCTACTCTCCTTTTTATGGGGCCGTCGTTCGAACGGACCACCGACGGCCGTTTTGGTCGCGATCAACCTTCGGAGGTTATCTCGCGCGCAAGCACGAACACCGAAGTGCTGCGATCGATCTTATCGGAGAAGTCCGATGCCTTTTCGCCGAGTTCTTTCATCAGCGCCCCGGCGCTCTCGGCCTCGAACTCCGTCACGTTGACATACGGTTTGTCGATCCGGTTCTGTGCCTCGACCTTGAAACGACGGACCGACTTGGCGCCGGTGATCGACATCAAGTCGAAAGCGTGAACTTCGTCGTACCACTTGTTGTATTCGGCTTCGTCGCCCTCGCCGCCGGTGGGTCCATTGAGCGCGATCAACAAAAACTTCGGCATCGTCTCTCCTCTCGTTTCTGACGGGCTTGCGAGCAGGCGTCGGCGTTCACCTGACACGTCGATTCCCGGCTCGCCGGCCGCATCCGCATCAATCGCGCGCGCGCATCACTTCCCGCACCCGCGCAACGATCGACGAGGTGTTGGGCATCTGCATCGCCTCGATATCCTTCGAGAACGAGATCGGCGTGTAAACTGCACCGAAGCGCGAGGCGGGCGCCTTCAGGATCGGAAACAATTCCTCGTTGATGGTCGAGGCGATCTCCGATCCCAGGCCGCAGAACTCGGTCGCCGCATGGACAACAAGTGCGCGGCGCGTTTTCTTCACAGAGTCGAGGACTCGGTGATAGTCGAGCGGCATCAGCGAACGCAGATCGATGACCTCGGCGCTTGTGCCCTCTTTGGCGAGTTCGTCGGCCGCGGCAAGGCACTGGTTCACCTGCCAACCGAAGGTGATCAGTGTGATATCGCTGCCCTCCCGCCGCACTTTGGCAACTCCTAGCGGGATCCGATAATCGCCGAGTGGCACATCCTGCTTTGGCGCACCGAACAGCAGCGCCATCGACTCAAGATGCACGCACGGATCCTCATCAAAAATGCACGATGCGAGCAGCCCGCGCGCGTCGAGCGTGGTCGAAGGATAGACCACCTTGAGCCCTGGCACATGAAGCAACCACGCTTCGAGCGACTGGCTGTGCTGCGCGCCGAATCCGCCAATGCCGCCTGCGGTGATGATGCGGATCGTCATCGGCACATGCGTCGCGCCTCCCGACATGTAGCGCTGCTTCGCGGTGTGGTTGGCGATCTGGTCCATCGCGACCGCCGTGAAGTCGGAGAACATGAGCTCGGCGACCGGGCGCATTCCGACAAGCGCGGCACCGGTGGCAGCGCCGATGATCGCCTGTTCGGCGATCGGCGTCGGACGGACGCGCTCCTTGCCCCATTTGGTCTGAAGCCCAGCCGTCGTCTTGAACACGCCGCCCGGCGGATCGCCGATATCCTCGCCCAGCAGGAACACGCCGGCGTCCGCTTCCATGGCGAGATCCTGTGCGCTGATGATCGCCTCGTACATCGCGATCGGCTTCGTCTCGCCCGAGACCGGCGCCTCTTCCTCGCGGAAGGGATAAACGCCCCGGCGAGGCACGTCGCCGGCATCAGAGTAGACGTCGTTGAACATGTCATCGGCCGTGATCGGCGCGCTGGCGGTGGCGAACGCGATCGCTTCCTCAACCTCGGACGCGGCGCCAGCATCGATCGCCGAAAGCTCTTCCTCGCTCAGGATGCCCGCATTGAGCAGCAGCGCACGGGTCTTGGGGACCGGCCAGTCGGCACGTCCCGCCGCCAGTTGTTCTTTCGTCAGCAACTCGTTGGCGGTCGTGCCCGCGTGGGTGCCAAGGCGCAAGGTGACTGCCTCGACGAAAACCGGGCCGTTTCCGGCGCGGACATCCTCGACGACCTGCTTCATCGCGGCATGGAACTTGGCCGGATCGTTGGCATCGACCTTGACGCCTTTGAAGCCATAGCCGGCGGCACGGCCGGCGAAGTCGGGGCTCGCGGTGTAATCGGGAATTGTCGTGTATTCGCCGATCTGATTGTTCTGACACAGGAAGATGATCGGCAGGTTCCAGGCGCCTGCAAGGTTCATCGCCTCGTGCACCGCGCCGATGCTGGTCGCCCCGTCGCCGAAATTGACGATCGTCACCCGCCCCTCACCGCGCATTTTGGCGGCCAGCGCCAGTCCGTTCGCGATAGGAGCGCCGCCACCGACGATGGCGGTGGTCAGCATCGATCCGCTCGTCGGATCTGATATATGGGGCGAGCCACCTTTGCCCTTGTTGAGGCCGTCCTTGCGCGCCATCGCCTCGGCGAACAGACCCTTCAGCGGTACGCCTTTCGCAACCTGGTCATGGATTCCCCGATAGATCGTGACCATGTAGTCATTCGTGTCGGTCAGCGATGCTAGCGTTGCGGGGATCGCCTCCTGGCCCGTCATCGGCCAATAAGTGAACTGGAAGCGGCCGGACGACAGCCCTGCACGAATGGCTTTGTCGACCTCGTGAATCCGCGACATCTGGCGGTAAATCTCGACAAGTGTCTCCGGCTCGATGCCAAGATTGTTCCTGGTCTGCTCCACGATCATGCCACACTCCATATTGTGTGCTTCACGCGCTCTGCGCGCGGTCGATGTTGATGGCTGATCCCGAAATGAAGCTCGCCCTGTCGGACACGAGGTACAGGATCAGATCGGCGATCTCCGAAGGGAGCGCCGGCCTTCCGCTGGCGAAAACCGACAGCGTGGCTTCGCGTCCGCCGAGCTTTTCGTCGAACTGGTCATATACCTGCTGGGCCATCCCCGTTTCGGTAAAACCTGGAAGGACCGCGTTGATACGGATGTCTAGGCCCGCGCGGTTGGTCTCAAGCGCGGCGCTGCGTGTGAAATGGACCACTGCGGCCTTGCTGGCGCCGTAAGAAGCCATCGCGGGATTGCCCTTCAGCGCGGCAGTGGAGGCTACGTTGACGATCGCCCCCTTCCCCGCCTTGCGCATGAAGCCAAGCGCCATCGACATCCCGTGAAGGATCCCGTCGACATTGACGGAGAACACCTCCCGGTAGGACTCGAAGATATCGGGGCCAACACGGTCGAAACGCGCAATACCGGCGCACCCGACAAGGATGTCGACCCGTCCGAATTCGCCATCGATCCACTCACTGAGATCCTGCCAGTCGTGCTCACTGGTCACGTCGAGACCGCGCGCGATCGCATGGCCATTTTGTGCCGCGATTTCCTGCGCAACCAAGCGGAGGCCCGCTTCATCCCGATCGAGCAACACCGTCTTTGCGCCTGTCGCCGCAATGGCTTCCGCAGCGGCGCGGCCAATTCCTGAAGCCGCGCCGGTGACGAGTGCGACCCGGTTGGTGAGGTCGATCCAGTTCTGATGAGTCTTTTCCATGGAATCTCCGTGGTCCCGGTGACGCATCATCAGATCGAAACCGAGCTTCCTTTCAATCATCACATTGGATTGTGCAACTCTCATTTCATTTCTTGCGGGATAGTCGCATCGAAAGGGAGGTTGGGCGAGGTCACGCTTCACCTCAGCGGCAGCCAAGGCGCAGAGGCGCCGTAGATGCCTCCTTCGCATTCGACCTCTTGCAACTTTTGAAAAGGCGATTTGCCGGTACGTCCCCACTGGAGCGATCTATGCCGATTGGCTAACGCCGACGTCGTTCGGCGCTCGCAATCTGGTGGAGACCTCGAAGAGGTGGCCTTTCGTACAAACCAGATATTCGTAATGAACGTCATCCATTGCATAAAAATCGGACCGCGTTAAATGCCTGCCACAATCGCAGTTTGAGCAAGGGAATGGTCGCGTGGGGGGAAGAACCTGACCAACCACGACTATCTTTCAAGTGTGCTTGAAAGCCAGTTCGTGCTTGGTGGCTCCTACGTCGATCCGCGGACGTACGGGGTACGGGTCGAATTCGCGTTCTGAATGCGCGGCGCTACGGAGATGATCTGATAATGGTAGCGCCAGCGCCTCGGGACCCAGCCTGCAATGGACATTGAAACTGAACGGCCGGTTCTCGTCACAGGAGCGAGCGGCTTCGTCGGGAGCCACATCACCCGCCGGCTGACCGAAGATGGCCGAACCGTGCGCGCGTTGCTCCGCAGCACCAGCAGCCGGGAAGCGCTGGAGGGACTGCCGGTCGAGATCGCGCTTGGTGACGTGCTCGATCCTTCATCGCTTCGCGCGGCGATGCAGGGCTGCGGAACCGTGTTCTACAGCGTGGTCGATCCGCGCTTCTGGCTGACCGACCAGACGCCGATCTTCCGCAACAATGTCGAAGGCCTGATCAACGCCATGGAAGCGGCGCTGGAATGCGGCATCGAGCGGTTCATCTTCACCAGCACCATGGGTACGCTGGGGCTAAACCCGGACGGACCGGTGACCGAGGACACCCCGTTCAACTGGCTCGACCAAGCTTCGGCTTACATTCGCGCGCGCCTGGAAGCGGAAACGCGCTTTTTGGCCTTCTGCCGGGACAGAGGTTTGCCCGGCGTCGCGTTGTGCGTCGCAAACACGTACGGACCGCTGGATTTCCAGCCGACGCCGCACAACGGACAACTCTGGCAGGTCGCGAGCGGTCGGCAAAAGATCGCTGTTGATGTAAGCCAGCCCACCGTGGACATTCGCGATGTCGCGGATGCCGCCTTGCTGGCCGAAAAGGATGGCCGGACGGGCGAACGCTACATCATCGCCAACGAATTCGTCAGCGCGCGCGCGTTCTTCTCGCTTGCCGTCGCAGGCCGCGGGCCAGCCATGCCCAAGCTCATTCCCTACCGTATCGCCTATGCGATCGCCGCGATCTCGGAGGCCATCGCGAAGTTGCTCCGCCGCAAGGACCAGCTCGTCACCAGGGAAGCGATGTACCTCGCGAAAGTCTTCCGGGAACTCGACAACGGCAAGGCAAGGCGTGAACTCAACTGGCGACCCCGCCCCCTGTCGGAGACGATACGGGACGCTGTCGACTGGTTCTCCGCACGCGAAGCTTCGACCCGCCCAACAGAGGTGAAGCCTCCGAAAGCAATGAAGTGACGAGAATATGAACAATACCACCAATTCCGTCGCTATCGTGACCGGTGCCGCCGGCGGCATGGGACGCGCGATCGCCATCGCATTCGCCCGGGAGGGACGGCGACTCATCCTGAGCGATTTGAAGGCTGAGCCGCTCGAAGAGCTTGCGAAGAGCTTGCACGGCGCGGCATCGATCGATGTGGTCGCGGGAGACGTTACCGCTGCCGACTATGCAATGCGGATCATCGCCGAACTGCACGGCCGCCGCATCGGCGCGGTGGCGCACGCGGCCGGTGTGTCGCCATCGATGGCCGACGGCAAGCGCGTCTTCGCAATAAATTTCACGGCGACCAAGGCGCTCGTGGAGGCGCTGCTGCCGCACATGGCGCCGGGCGGAGCCATGGTGCTGATTGCTTCCAATTCGGGACAGATCCTCGCCCGACCGCTGTTCGACCGTGCTGTGCGAAAGATGCTGAAAGGGCGCCGATCGTGGATCGGCAACCTCATGCTGAAAGGCTCAAGGTCCGCTTACCCCCTCTCCAAACGCGCGGTGCAACTCTACGCGGTGTGCATGGCCCCGGCGTTCGGCGCTGCCGGCGCGCGTATTGTCTCGCTCTCACCTGGGATCATCGACACCGAGATGGGCCGGCTGGAAAACGATGCGGGACCCGAGATGAAGCGGATGATCGACGTGACGCCGCTCGGCCGCTCCGGCAACGCGGACGAGATCGCCTCGGTCGTCGCTTTCCTTGCCTCGCCTGACGCGAGCTACATCACCGGCACCGACATCCTCGTCGACGGGGGCACGATCGCAGGCATCGAAGCAGCGGGCGGCGTCATGAAGCTGCGCTAAGATCACGCCCCCTGGCGCAGCGCCTCCGCGATCGCTTCGACCGTGGCCCGGGCTCCCGCGAGCGTCGGATGGAATCGGGTCCCTTGCGCATCTAACCACCCATTGACCCAAGGCACCTGCGAGCAGGCGTGATGGTCGGCACCAAGGCGCTGCATGTCGACAAGGGTCGCACCCGTCTCGATTGCCGCCGCGCGAGTCGCCTCGGCGAGCTTTTCGCCGACTTCGCGCATAGCGTTCGCCTGCTCTTCGCTGATATTGAGTCGCGGACATGTGCCGGAGGGCGGAAGGATCATCGGGTAAGTCACGATGACGACCCGCGCAGTCGGAGAGCGCCGGCGCACTTCGCGAACGAACGCGACGAGATCGCCTTGCACGTTCGCATATTTCCGCTGTCCGGGCTGTAGCGGTCCTTTCCAGAACCGTTTCATCAGCCAGCCCGAAGCCGAAGCCGAGTTTCGCGCCGCCATGAACGACAGATCGCCGACATAATTCACGTCGTTGCCACCACTTGTGATCGTCACGAGCTTGGTCGAGGGCTTCAGCGCGTCCAGCTGCGCACGCTGGAAGAACTGACCGCCGCGCAGAACCTGATCGGTAACGGCTCCCGAACAGGTCACGTCCACAATCGGCAGATCGAGGAGCCTGGCGAGCTGTTGCGGATAGCTATTTAGCGTCCGCATGCATAGCAAAGGACTGTCGGGCGCGCGCGCGCCAAGTCCGATTCCGGCCGCAAAGGAACTACCCATCGCAACATAGTGCGGATCGCCAACGGGCGTCCGCTTGCCCTGGTAAACCACGAAGAGGAAGCCGGCCACGGCCACCGCGGCGACCAACCCCAGAATGGCCAGGCCCGCGACCGTTGCAATCCTCATCTACGATTTCCAAAACATGGTTGCGTGAACTTCAGGGGATGACGTCACGCCCGCGTCGCCGGCTCTCCGCTGAGTGTGCCGGCGCCCGGTGGGCAAATCACGCGGTCTCGGCGTGCTTCATGAACATCCCGACGATGTCACCCGAGGTAATCGCGCGTGGTTCGGCGTTCGCGGCTAACGGCGCAGCGCCGCCGCTCGACCGGACCGATACGTCGACACCCTGTTCGACGGCGCGGCGGCGCAGCGCCGCGACTGTCAGGTCTTCTCGTGCGTGGTACGCAAACGGATCGAACTGGAAATCGCGCATGGCGTTACCGTGCGTGATCTTGCCGATCTGGGTATCGGTCAGGTGCTTGATCGTCTCCCACAAGCGCTCCGGGACATGCGGCCAGAGCGTGTCGGAGTGCGGGTAGTCGCATTCGTAGGCAATGTTGTCCTCGCCGATCGCGTCGATATTGCGCAGGCCGTAGGCGTCATCGATGAAGCAACTCATGAAGTGCTGGCGGAACACCTCGCTGGGCTTGCGGTCACCGAAGATGGTGTCCGAACCGGTCCACGCGCGGTGCTGCTCGTGCGCGAAGTCGGCACGCTCGGTCAGATACGGGATCCAGCCGATGCCGCTTTCCGACAGGGCGATACGCAATGTCGGGTGGGCCTTGAACGCCTTCAGGTTCAGCCAGTCGGCCGCGCCAACGGCCACCGCCATCGGCATTGTCGTGATCCACGCCTCGATCGGCGTTTCCATCGAAGCGTGCGGTGCCGGGTTGCCGCCGCCGATATGAAGGCAGAGCGTCGTGCCGAGCTCGGCCGCGGCGGCATAAAGCGGCTCCCAGTAAGCGTTGTGAATACTGGGCAGACCGCGCACCGTCGGGTTGTCATTGAGCGAGACCGCGTGGCAGCCCTTGTCGGCCAGCCGTTTGATCTCGGCCACCGTCGCGTCGATATCCCAGACCGGCAGCAGACCGCACGGAATGAACCGGCCGGGATAGGCACCGCACCATTCGTCGACGTGCCAGTCGTTGTAGGCGCGCAGGTGGACGAGCGCTTGGGTCTTGTCTTCCGCCTGGATGAACAGTCCGCCATCGATCATGGGGAAGCTGGCGAAGTTGAGTGACGCAGCGATCCCGTTGACGTTCATGTCGGCGATCCGGGCATGCACATCATAGCAGCCGGGTCGCAGCTGTTCGAATGAGGTCGGCTCCATACCGTATTCTTCGCGCGGGCGACCCACGACCGCGTTGAGCCCGACCGACGGGATCGACTTGCCCTGATACTCCCAAAAGTTGGTACCATCCGGCTTGGTGCGCAGCTTGGGCGCGCTGGCCAGTGCCTCACCTGAGAGGTGCCGGTCGAACATGTCGCCGGGTTCCGTGATATGGTCGTCGACGCTGACGAGGACGAGATCTTCCATTCGCATTTCGTTCTCCCGGTGCCGCGGCCCGCACGGGCAGCGGCTTGGTATTCGTCAATGAAGCCGTTTCAATCCCAACGCAGCGGCAGCGAATCGATGGCGATGATGTTGCCGCCGTGGAACTTCGCACCCTTGCTCGGATCGAGCCGGAACTCGGGCAATCGCGCCAGCATCTGCTCGTAAATGACCTGAAGCTCGATCCGCGCGAGGTGGGAGCCGAGGCAGCGATGCGGGCCGACCCCGAACGCGATATGCACGTTGTTCTCTCGGTTGAGATCGAAGGCCCCAGGGTTTTCGAACTCGCGCGGGTCGAGGTCGGCACCCGGCAGAAACAGCATAAGCCGTTCTTCCGCCTTCAGCTGAGCACCTCCCAGTTCGACATCGCGGGTAATACGGCGGGTGGGCACGGTGAACGTGTAGCGGCGTAGCAGCTCCTCGGCCGCCTCGACGATCCGCTTCGGGTCCGCGCGGAGTTCAGCCTGGAACTCGGGGTTGGCGGCGATGTGCCGAATGCCGTAGCCCATGCCGTTAATTACGGTGTCGAGCCCGGCGATGAACAGCAAGACCGCGAAATCCTCCATCAGTTCCGTTGTCATCGGCTTGCCGTCGATCTCGGATCGCCACAGCAGGCTGAGCAGGTCATCGCGCGGTTCGGTGCGGCGCGCTTCGATCTCGCTGCCCATCGCGCTCGCCACCTTGCGCATACGCAGCAGAGCGTCCCAAGGCTCGCCCGGTGCCATGAACTCGTGAACCAGTTCGCGGAATTCCGCCATGCGATCGAGCGGCAGGCCCATCATCTTGAGGAACACCTGCACGGGCAGCGGCTCGGCGATATCAGGGATGAAGTCGCAGTGACCCTGATCGATAACCCGGTCGATCAAGGCATTGGCAAGCTCACGGATCTCGTCCTTGCGCGCCAGCATCGCCCTGGGCGAGAACGCGGCCTGGAGCGGTGCTCGGTAGATGGCGTGCGAGGGTGGATCGAGATTGATCGGCGTGGGCAATGGCAGGTGCCCAATATCGGGCGGTAGCATCGGCCGGATCATCTCGATCATCGCGCGCGGTTGGATCTCGCTCGAATACACCTCGGTGTCGCGCGAGGCTTCGTAGTTTTCCTTGAAGCCCGTGACGACCCAGTGACCGCCATTGCGCGGCGTCCAGAAAACCGGAGGTGCTTCGCGGACCAGCTCTTGCACCCGCGCGTGCGGATCGTGCAGCAAGCCCGCGTCGAGATACATGTCGAAATCGTACGTCACAGCCTCGGGAATGTGATCGGGCCTGGCATCGGCGAGTGCGGTGGAAGACATCGGATCGTTCCTTGTTGAAGTTTTCAGGCGCGAGCGGCTTCGCCGTGCGCGATGAATTCCGCTGCTCGCAGCCCAATCATCATCGCAGGTCCGTTGGTATTGCCCGAGACCAGCGTCGGCATGATCGAAGTGTCGGCAATGCGCAGTCCGGCCGCGCCGCGCACACGCAGCTGCGGGTCGACGACGGCGCGATCGTCAGAGCCCATCCGTGCGGTGCCGGCGGTGTGGAAGCACGTGCCACTAATACTCATCGCACTGGCGAGAATGTCGTCGTCGCGTTCGAGCTCGCTGGTCGGCGAGCACTCCTCGATCACCCAGCTGGCAAGCGCTGGCTGTGATGCCAACCTCCGGTTCCAGCGGAATGCGCCGATGAACCGCTCACGGTCGATCGACGCAGAAAGATGGTTGACGTTGATATAAGGAGCAGTGCTGCCATCGGCAGCAGTGATGCGCACTTCGCCCTGGCTTTCAGGCCGGGTGAAGTACGTGACGAAAGTGATCCCCGGGAACGGATCCAGCGCGATCGCGCCGTCCTTGCCGGTGCTGCTCGCCGAAACGCTCATCAAGCCGAACTGCAAGTCGGCATGGTCGAGCGCAGGATCCGACTTGGCAAAGCCGCCGATCTCGTGCGCGGAATGCGACATAGGACCCGAATGACCCACCAGATAGCGCAGCATCGACACGCCGGCGCGCCAGCCACCAAGATCACGGTTCTGGCTATGGCTTCGCACCCGAAGCCGCGTGTCGACATGACGGTGCTCGCGCAAGTTGCGGCCGACCTCGGGTGCGTCGACAACCACCGGCACACCAAGCGAGCGCAACAGGGCCGCGGGCCCAATGCCTGATTGCTGAAGTAGCAGCGGCGTCTGGATCGCACCCGCTGACACGATTACCTCGCGCCCGGCGGCGATGCTGCGTTCGCCCGCAGTGTCGCGGACATGGACCCCCGAGGCACGCTGGCCTTGAAACTCGATCCGCAGCACGTCCGTGAGCGTTGCGACGTGAAGGTTGGGACGCTTGCGAGCGTCAGCGAGAAACGCACGGGCCGAACTGAACCGGCGACCGCGCCACCGTGTCGAGGGCTGGTAGCCGACTCCGCCCTCGCGAACCGCCGCCGCCCCGTTGACGTCGGAGACGCGCGGGACGCCCATCTGCTGCGCCCCGTTCAGGATCGCCTCGCACAGCGGATCTCCCGCGGGGTGCGTGGTGATCCGCTGCGGACCGCCAGCACCGCGCTCCAACCCTTCGCCAAGATCATGGTCTTCGAGCTGAACGAAAGCCGGAGCCACGTCGCGCCAGCCCCAGCCGGTGCAGCCGCTAGCCTCCCAGCCGTCGTAGTCCTGCGGCGCGCCGCGCATGTAGATCATGCCGTTGACCGAGCTCGACCCCCCAAGCGTGCGCCCACGATACCAACGCTCGGCGGGTTGATTGCCTCCGGTCTCGACCTGGTAGTCCCAGATGTACTTGCTGCCCGGGTTGAGGATCACGCCGAGCCCGCGCGGCATGTGGATGAACAGGCTCTTGTCCGGGGGCCCGCTCTCCACGAGGAGCACCGACCGCGACCCATCGGCGGACAATCGCTCGGCGAGCGCGCATCCGGCCGATCCGGCGCCCACGACGATGTAGTCGTACGTGTCCTTCACAAGCGTACGATCCCTTTGGCCGTACGCATCAGTCCTCTTCCTCGACAACCGAGATGATGCGCTCAGGACAGGCGCGCGCGCCGCGGCGGGCGAGAACTTCGTCGCCTGGATCGACCGTGAAACCCTCGATCGCGACATAACCGTCATCATCGAGCGGGAAGAGTTGCTGGGCCACCGCATGGCATCGCGCATTGCCGACGCACTGCGCCTTCTCGATCCGGACCTTCAGCTTCGTCATTGAGGTACTCCCGGCCTCCGCGTGGACGCTTTTTCTTGCGGCCGCTGGAGTGCATATGCTCACATGGTGATAGCATCGCATCGGGGGGCTTTGTCAAGGATTGCGCTCGACCTTGTGCATTAAAGCTGGCAGTCCCCGCTTCTCATCCTGATCCTTTCCTCTATCCGAGCTGCCCTTTCAGCCAGCCCAGTAGCGCCGCCTGCGCCGCGGCGTGACCAAGGTCCAGGTCGAGGCTCGCCTCGATCGCCAGAGTGCATGCGATCGACTGCAGCATCAGCGCCGTGGCCGCGCTGGACGTCGGAAATGTCAGTCCGCGCGAGTCTGCATAGATCTCCAGGATTCCGGCCATCGCCTCCCGGAATCGCTCGGTATAGGCCTTGTATTCGCTGGCGATCGAAGGATGGCGTATCGCCAGCCGCGTCAGTTCCAGGATGATCGGCGCCGATTGGCGGATCGCATCGCTCAACAGATCGAGTGAGATCGGAAGAGCACACGTCTG
>CAJCHR010000095.1 GCA_903970225.1 Actinobacteria bacterium 21-64-8
GCCGCTCGAAGCTGACCGATCCGTCCTTGGGCATCAGCATGCGCAGATAGTCGTGGTCGTGCTTCTCGTAAGCGCCGGCCGAGACCAGATAATACTTCTGCGGTCCGCTCTTGTAGACCGTGAACTCGCTGCGCACCCCGCCGCTGGCGGTCAGCAGGTACGACAGCGTCACGCGGCCGATCTTCTTGGGCACCGCATTGGTCAGCAGCCCGTCGAGCCAGGCTTCCGCGCCGGGGCCGGTGATCTCGCACTTGGCGAATGCGCTCATGTCCTGGAGCCCGGCGTGGGCGGTCAGGTGGCGGATCTCGGCGCCGACGTGCTCGAAGTAGTTCGAGCGGCGGAACGACCATTTCTCCAGCACCGGATCGTCGCCGTCAGGCACCGGGTAATTGTGCTGGAGCAGAACGTCGCCGCTGCCCATCTCGTCTTCGTGCAGCGAATAGCCTTCGGGCGCGAACCAGTTGGGGCGCTCCCAGCCGAACACGGTGCCGAACACCGCGCCTTTTGCCTTCATCCGGTCGTAGCACGGCGTGCGGCGCAGGCCGCGGCCGGCCTCGCGCTCCTCGTCCGGGTAGTGAACCGAGAACACTTTGGCGTAAGCCTCTTCGTTCTTGGCCTTGAGGTAGCCGAAGCCCGCGTAATCGCCGAAGCGGCGCGGATCGACGCCCATCATGTCGATCGTCGGCTCGCCGCCGACGATCCAGTGCGCGAGCTGCCACCCGGCGCCGCCCGCCGCGGTGATCCCGAAGCTGTGGCCCTCGTTGAGCCAGAAGTTCCTCAGCCCCGGCGCGGGGCCGACGATCGGGCTGCCATCGGGCGTATAGGCGATCGCGCCGTTGTAGACGCGCTTGATGCCGACCTCGCCAAACGCCGGCACCCGCGCGATCGCGGCGAGCACGTAAGGCTCGAGCCGTTCGAGATCGTCGGGGAACAGTTCGTATTCGGAATTGGCGGAAGGCCCGCTCGGATAGCAGATCGGCGCACCGATCTCGTACGGCCCGAGCAGCAGCCCGCCGGCTTCTTCGCGCATGTAATAGCTCGCGTCGCTCTCGCGCAGCACGCCCATCTCGGGCAGGCCCTGCGCCTTGCGCGCCATGATCGCGGGGTGCTGTTCGGTGACGATGTACTGATGCTCGACCGGGATCACCGGCACGTCGAGCCCGACCATCGCGCCGGACTGGCGCGCGAAGCTGCCGGTGGCGGAGACCACGTGCTCGCACAGGATGTCGCCCTGGTCGGTCGAGACCAGCCATTCGCCGCTGGGCTGCTGGGTGATCGCGGTGACCGCGGTGTTGCGCTCGATCTTGGCGCCGAGCTGCCGCGCACCGCGCGCAAGCGCCTGAGTCAGGTCGGCGGGCTGGATGTAGCCGTCAGCCGGATGGCGGATCGCGGCGAGAATGCCGGTGGTATCGCACAGCGGCCAGATCTCCTTGAGCTGCTCGGGCGTCAGCAGCTCGACCTCGACGCCGATCGTGCGCGCGATGCCCATGTAATAAAGGTATTCGTCGAGCCGATCCTGCGTGCAGGCGAGCCGGATGTTGGAGACGTTCGAGAACCCGACGCTGAGGCCGGTCTCGGCTTCGAGCGAGGGGTATAGCTCGACCGAGTACTGGTGCATCTTGCTGACCGAATAGCTCAGGTTGAACAGCGGCAGCAGCCCGGCCGCGTGCCAGGTCGAGCCCGACGTCAGCTCCTTGCGCTCGAGCAGGACGGCATCGCTCCAACCCAGCTTGGCCAGGTGATACAGCGTCGAAACGCCCACCACGCCGCCGCCGATGACCACTACGCGTGCGCTCGTCTGCAAGGGTCAATCCATCCTGAGTTTGGCGATCTTGGCCGTGTGTTTGCTGTGTTCCGGGGGCCGGGACTTGGCGAGATTAAACTTGCTTATCGGGGCGGCGAGGCATGCCGTACCTCATCCCGCCCACTCGTCACCCTGAACTTGTTTCAGGGTCCATTTCGCCGTCGGCACCACCGCTGCCTGGATGCGCCGCCGCATCCCAAGGTTGGGCTGCGTGCAGTCTTGGAGCTGGGACCTGTGACACGATGGCCCGTCGATCCTCGCTCACCGGAACACGATCGCGCGGTTGCCGTTGAGCAGCACCCGGTGCTCCAGATGCGCCTTGATCGCGCGGGCCAGCACGCGGCTTTCGGTGTCCTGCCCTTGCGCGATCAGGTCCTCGACGCTGTCGGCGTGATCGACGATCGAGACGTCCTGCGCGATGATCGGGCCCTCGTCGAGATCCGGCGTCACGTAGTGCGCGGTCGCGCCGACCATCTTCACGCCGCGATCGTACGCGCGGTGATAGGGATTCGCGCCCTTGAAGCCGGGCAGGAAGCTGTGGTGGATGTTGATCACGCGGCCGTCGAGCCGGCGGCATGTCGCGTCCGACAAGACCTGCATGTAGCGCGCGAGGATGATCAGATCGACTTGCTGCTCCTCGATCAGCGCGAGCAGCGCGGCTTCCTGTTCGAGCTTGTTCTCGGGCGTGATCGGCAGGTGGTGGAACGGAATGCCCTCATGCTCGACGCGGCGCTGCCAGGTCTGGTGATTGGAGACGACGCTGGTCACGTCCATCGGCAGGCGGCCGGTCTGCGTGCGATACAGCAGGTCGTTGAGGCAGTGTCCGCCCTTGGAGACCATGATGATCGCGCGCGCCTTCACCGAAACGTCGTGCAGCGTCCAGTCGAGCCGCCATGCGGTCGCGACGGGCGCGAAATGCTCCGAGAACATCTCCGGCGTGAGGCCCGCGGGCGCGGTGAATTTCACGCGCATGAAGAAGCGCCCGGTCGACGCGTCGCCGTACTGCGCGTTCTCGACGATGTTGCAGTCCTGCGAGGCCAGGGAATTCGCGACGGCAGCGACGATCCCCTTGCGGTCCTCGCTCGAGAACAGGAGCACGTACTGGCGGGTGTCGGCGGGAAGCAGATTTGGGATCATGACGGGGACGTAACGCCAAGCGGCGCGGCGCGCGACGGTCCAATCCGGGATTAGTATCTCTAATCCCCAGTCTGCGCCGCTCTTGTGCAGCCGCGAGAGATCGGCCAACCGTAAGCCGAGGAGATCACCGGACCATCATGAAGCTGCCGCCCGGTTTCGATCTCGGCTCGCTCGAAGTGTTCATGCTCACCGCCGAGCTTGGGGGCATGACTCAGAGCGGCCAGCATCTGGGGATGACCCAGTCTGCGGTCTCGCAGACGATCTTCAAGCTCGAGGCCGCGCTCGGCGTGAAGCTGTTCGACCGCACGATGCGCCCGCTGGCGCTGACGCCGAGCGGCAAGCTGCTGTTCCAGGACGGCGCCAAGCTACTCTCCGCCGCGCGCGCGCTCGCGATCGAAGTGCGTGAGGGCAGCCAGCGCCCGGTCGATTGCGTGACGATCGCGCTCGCCGAAAGCCTCGCCAACCATCTGACCGCGCCGCTGCTGCTCGGCCTTGGTGCGCGCGCGCTGCGCTGGCAGCTGCGCTCGGGCATCTCGCTTTTGCAGCACCACGAGTTCCTGACCCGCAAGATCGACATGCTGATCACCGGCAGCAGCCAGCTCGAGGATTCGGCCGATGTCGATCACTTCCCGATCCTGACCGAGGATTTCATCCTGATCGCGCCCGCGGCGCACCCCGGGCCGCTCGAACCGCTCGATGCGTTGACCGATCTGCCGTTCATCCGGTTCTCGCTGCTTTCGGCGATGGGGCAGAAGATCGAACGCCAGCTCGCGCGCATGCGGGTGGCGGCGCCGAACGTGGTGGAGGTCGATTCGACCGAGCAGCAGGTCTCCACGGTGGCGGCCGGCTTCGGCTGGAGCATCACCACGCCGCTGTGCCTGGCGAGCCATATCGACCTGCTGCCCAGGCTGAAGGTGGCGCCGATCACGCGCGCCCAGTTTCGCCGGACCGTGCACCTCGTGGCGCGGCGCGGAGAGTTCGGGCTGCTGCCACGCGATATCGCGATCCTGGCGCAGCAGAGCCTGCGCGAAAGCCGGCTGGTGGATCTGGCGCGCGAGATCCCCTGGCTCGAGCATGCGGTTGGCTGGCCCGGTGTGGCCGAGGGGGCACAGTCGTCCTGACGGACAGCGTTCACCGGCAGCGCGCCGGGCACATATTTCATAGATAAGTCAATGAGTTGTATTAAATGAGCGTCGGCCGCGTTGCGCCGCAGCATTGATCTCGATAATACCCACATCGACAATACGCGATGATGACACTTCACAAAGTGAGTCGATCGGCGCCGATGAGTCGGGCTCTGCGCGTACCATCCATCCGGGGGGAATCATGAAGGCACATTATCTTTTCTCGTGCGCTGTGGCCGCGATGGTCAGCGCGGCGGCTCATGCACAGCCCGCTCCTGCGGACGCGCCAGCGCCGCAGGCCGCCGACCAGCAGCCCGTCCCCGGTGAAATCATCGTTACCGCCACGCGCCGGAACGAGAGCATTCAGAAAGTTCCGCTGACGATTCAGGCCTTCACCGGTGACACGCTGAAACAGCTCAATGTCAGCAATTTCAGCGACCTTGTGAAATTCACGCCGAACGTGACGTTCGGCAACAATGGTCCGGGCACGGGCGCGATCTTCATGCGCGGGCTGTCGACCGGGTATGCGGGCAGCCAGTCGCAATCGACCACCGGCACTTTCCCGAACGTCGCGCTTTATCTCGACGACCAATCGATGCAATTCCCCTCGCGCAACGCCGACATCTATGTGGCGGACATGGAGCGCATCGAAGTGCTCGAAGGCCCGCAGGGGACGCTGTTCGGCGGCGGCGCGGAAGCGGGCGCAGTGCGTTACATCACCAACAAGCCCAAGCTCGATGCGTTCGAGGGCCATTTCGAAGGCAGCGCCGGCGGCACCGCGGGCGGCGCGCCCAACGGGTCGTTCAACGCCGCGATCAACGTACCGATCGTGAAGGACAAGCTCGCGATCCGTGCCGTGATCTATGACGATCATCAGGGCGGGTATATCGATAATGTCCCCGGGACGTTCACCCGTTCGGATGGGGATCACTACAACTATTACTTCAACAACGGTGGACACGCACTGCCGACGAGCCAGCAGTCGAACGCGGGCCAGTACAACAACGCATCGCAGGTGAAGAAGGACTACAACCCGGTCGATTACATCGGTGGCCGCGTCTCGCTCAAGTGGCAAGCCAATGACGACTGGGACGTGCTGATCTCCGAGATGTACCAGAAGCTCGATGCGGACGGCACGTTCAACCAGGAACCCTACAGCCCCGACGGCGTGAAGCTGGGCAAGCTGCAGACGGTCACGTTCGAGCCGAGCTACAACAAGGACGAGTTCTGGAACACGGCTTGGACCGTCAACGGCAAGATCGGCGGCCTCCACCTCGTCTACACCGGCGCCTATATGGTCCGGCACATCGAGACTCAGCAGGACTACACCAACTACTCGCGCGCTTTCGGCGAGTATTACCAGTGCACCGGCGGCAGTCTTCCGCTGGCCAAGGGCAGCACGCCCTATTGCTACGATCCGTACAGCTACTGGCACGACAAGACGCGCAACACGCACATGACTCACGAACTGCGTCTCTCGACCCCGTCCGATGGACGCATTCGCGCGATTGCGGGCGCGTTCTACGAGAAGTTCCGCATCTATGATAACATGGACTTCAACTACAAGACGACGCCGCAGTGTACGACCGACCTGATCTCGACCGACACCGGCTGCCT
>CAJCHR010000096.1 GCA_903970225.1 Actinobacteria bacterium 21-64-8
CCTCATGCTGGGCAACGCGCGGCCCGCGTCGCACGGCCCGGCGTGAGGTGACGTCATGACGAATTCGCAAATCTGCGTCGCGCGCATCGGCGCGCCGCATGGCATTCGCGGCGCGGTGAAGCTCTGGACGTTTACCGAAGATCCGCTGGCCGTGATGTCTTACGGCCAGCTGAGGACGAAAGACGGCGGTCGCACATTCGAAGTGGCGACCGCGCGCGAAGCCAAAGGCCATCTGGTGGCGACGCTGAAAGGCGTTGCCTCCCGCGAGGACGCCGAACGCCTCAACGGCGTCGAGCTCTACATCCCGCGTGAAAAACTGCCCGAGACCGACGACGACGAATACTATCATGCTGACCTGATCGGGCTTGCTGCGGTGAGCACGACGGACGTCTCGATCGGCCGTGTCATCGCGATCCACGATTTCGGCGCCGGCACCATCATCGAGATCGCCCCGCCTGAGGGCAACTCGCTGCTGCTGCCGTTCACCAACGCCGTGGTGCCGATCGTCGACATCAAGGGTGGCCGCGTGGTGATCGAGATGCCCGGCGAGATCGACGGCGATTCGCCGGACCAGGCGGACGAATAGTCGTGGCGCGCTGGCGCTCATGGTCTCCCTCCCCCGGAGCGTAGCGACGTGGGGAGGGTCGGCCGAGCGACGACGATGCGCAGCATCGTTGGAAGTGGAGGCCGGGGTGGGGGCGCCCCGGGCTCCGAGTTTGTGGCTTGCCCCCACCCGTCACGTTTGTTCGCTTCGCTCTCAAACGCGCCACCCTCCCAACTGCGCCCGGCTTCGCCGGCCTTGGGGGAGGGTAAGAAGGCACCGCGCATGACCTCCGACACCACCACCCCTTGGCGCGCCACCGTGCTCACCCTGTTTCCCGAGATGTTTCCCGGGCCGCTCGGCATCAGCCTGGCCGGCCGCGCGCTGGCCTCCCGCCTGTGGGGGCTGGAGGCGCGCGACATCCGGGCCTCGGCCGGCGACAGGCACCGCAGCGTCGATGACACCCCCGCCGGCGGCGGTCCCGGCATGGTGCTGCGCGCCGATGTGCTGGCGGCGGCGATCGATGCCGCCGAGGCCGGCGATCGCCCCAGACTGATGATGAGCCCGCGCGGAAAACCGCTGACCCAGGCGCGGGTGGCGGAGCTTGCTGCGGGGCCAGGTGCACTGATCGTGTGCGGCCGCTTCGAGGGCATCGACCAGCGCGTGATCGACGCCCGCGGTCTTGAGGAAGTCTCGATCGGCGACTACGTGCTGTCGGGCGGCGAGATCGCCGCGATGACCCTGATCGACGCCTGCGTGCGGCTGCTGCCCGGGGTGATGGGCCGGCTGGACTCCGGCACCGACGAGAGTTTTTCGGACGGGCTGCTGGAATATCCGCAATATACCCGCCCGCAGGTGTTCGAAGACCGCCCGATCCCCGAAATCCTGCTGTCCGGCGATCACGCCAAGGTCGCGAAATGGCGGCTGGCGGAGGCCGAGGCGCTGACCCGAGCGCGGCGGCCCGATCTGTGGGCGGTGCGCCCGGTTGCGCCGGAATCAGGCAAAAAACGAAAACCGCCAAAAATCACGACGGATGGGTGACAACCGCTTTGGTTTCCCGTATAGCAGCGCCAAATCCGTGCAATGGCAGGGTATGAGTTTCGAGCGCAGCCCGCGCGACGTCTGGGCGCGCCGCCGATGGAGATTTCGATGAACCTGATTCAGACGCTTGAAAAAGAGCAATACGACAAGCTGCTCGCCGGCAAGACGATCCCGGAGTTCGGTCCCGGTGATACCGTGATCGTCAACGTGAAGGTCGTCGAAGGCGAGCGTTCGCGCGTGCAGGCCTATGAAGGCGTCTGCATCGGCCGCAACGGCGGCGGGCTCAACGAGAGCTTCACCGTCCGCAAGATCTCCTACGGCGAGGGCGTCGAGCGCGTGTTCCCGGTGATGTCGCCGATGATCGACTCGATCAAGCTGGTGCGTCGCGGCAAGGTGCGTCGCGCAAAACTGTATTACCTGCGCAACCTGCGCGGCAAGTCGGCCCGCATCGTCGAGAAGAAGACCGAGCGTCCGGTCAAGGCGACTGCCGGCGCTGCTGCCGTCTAAGCCGTCGCGACACGGAATTTGTTACAAAAGCGCGGCGCAAGCCGCGCTTTTTCGTTGGGCACCGCAGCATCAGCCGTCATTGCGAGGAGCGAAGCGACGCGGCAATCCAGTGCGGAGTTGCCGCAAAGGAAGACTGGATTGCTTCGTCGCAAGGGCTCCTCGCAACGACGGGGTGAGCGCAGCGCCAAGTCATCGGCGCATCCCTCCTCCGCATTGGCGAAAGCGCGGGCGGGTGCTATATGGTTGGAATGTTTCCAGACCTGACCCAGCACCCGGACCGCATCGTGATCGACGATCACAGCCGGCTGCCCGGTCGATTCTTCGGTCGTTTTACGACGTCGATCGCGGTCGAGCTTCGACAGCTCTGACGCCGTTTATCTGTCTGCATCCAGCAGCGCTGCTTCCGCCGCATCCCGGCGACACTCCCGCGTAGCGCGCCTTCCGGCTTCACTTCCCTCAAGGCCTGATCCCATGACCCAGCCAACCGACTCCGCAAAACCGACAACCCTGTACGACAAGATCTGGAACGATCATCTGGTGCACGAGGCCGATGACGGCACCTGCCTGCTCTACATCGATCGCCACCTGGTACACGAAGTGACCTCGCCGCAGGCCTTTGAAGGCCTGCGCGTCGCCGGCCGCAAGGTGCACGCGCCGTCGAAGACGCTGGCCGTGGTCGATCACAACGTGCCGACCACCGACCGCACAAAACCCAATCCCGATCCGGAGAGCACCGAGCAGATCGCGACGCTGGCCGAGAACGTGCGCGAATTCGGCATCGAATATTACAACGAGTTCGACGTCCGCCAGGGCATCGTCCACGTCATCGGCCCCGAGCAGGGATTTACGCTGCCCGGCACCACCATCGTCTGCGGCGACAGCCACACCTCGACGCATGGCGCGTTCGGCGCGCTGGCGCACGGCATCGGCACATCCGAAGTGGAGCACGTGCTGGCGACGCAGACGCTGATCCAGAAAAAAGCAAAGAACATGCGCGTCACCGTCGATGGCGTGCTGCCCGACGGCGTCACCGGCAAGGACATCGTGCTGGCGATCATCGGCGAGATCGGCACCGCCGGCGGCACCGGCTATGTGATCGAATATGCCGGCGAGGCGATCCGCGCGCTGTCGATGGAAGGCCGCATGACGGTCTGCAACATGTCGATCGAAGGCGGCGCCCGCGCCGGCCTGATCGCGCCGGACGACAAGGCCTATGCCTATCTGAAGGGCCGGCCGATGTCGCCGAAGGGCGAGATGTGGGACGAAGCCCAGCGCTACTGGGAAACGCTGCGCTCCGACGAAGGCGCGCATTTCGATCACGAGATCCGTCTCGACGCCGCGATGTTGCCGCCGATCGTGACCTGGGGCACCTCGCCCGAGGACGTGGTGTCGATCGCCGGTTTCGTGCCGGATCCCGACCAGATCGAGGATGAGGCAAAACGGATCTCGAAGCACCGCGCATTGGCCTATATGGGCCTGACGGCCGGCACAAAAATCACCGACATCAAGCTCGACCGCATTTTCATCGGCTCCTGCACCAACGGCCGGATCGAGGATCTGCGCGCCGCGGCGAAGGTGGTCGAGGGCCACACGGTCAACGGCAATCTGAGCGCCATGATCGTGCCGGGCTCCGGACTGGTGAAGGCGCAGGCGGAGGCCGAAGGGCTCGACAAGATCTTTCTTGCGGCCGGTTTTGAGTGGCGCGAGCCGGGCTGCTCGATGTGCCTGGCGATGAATCCCGACAAGCTGCTGCCGGAGGAGCGCTGCGCCGCCACCTCGAACCGCAACTTTGAAGGCCGCCAGGGCCACAAGGGCCGCACCCATCTGGTATCACCGGCGATGGCCGCGGCCGCGGCGATCGCCGGGCACTTTGTCGATATCAGGGAGTGGCGCTAGAGCGTCGCTGGCTTGATTGAATCGTGTCCCGGACGCGATGCATCACGCCCTTTGGCGTGGTGCTTCGCAGAGCCGGGACCGCACCAAACGCCGGAGTTCGCGGCGGTCCCGGCTCTGCGGAGCAGCACAAGAGCGCTGCGCCGCGCCCGGGAAACGAGTCCGGGCGGCTGAACAAGACTCTAGACGGCGTCCTCCGGATGACCGGCGAGCTCGCGTCGGGCATCGGCACGCGATCCTTCCGCGAGCGTGATGAGTTCGCTCAGGGCGGGTGACGTTTCCGTTCCGAAGTCGCCGATCAGTTCGTCGTAAGCCGCGATCGCGTCCACCGGGCGGCCGAGGTCGTGAAGCGCGAGGCCCTTGTTGTAGAGGGCCCGCGCGGCCTGCTTGCGCAGCGACAGCTCGCCCGCCGTCCTGAACTTGCTGATCGTTTCGTCATGGACGGCGACGGACTCATCATTGCGGCCGAGCGCGCCGAGCGCCGCCCCCTTGTTGACCTGCGCCCAGGCCACCAGTTCACGCAGCGGCAGTTCGCTGGACGCGCCGAGCCGCCGGATCACCTCGTCATAGACCGCGATGGCCTCCTCGTTGCGGCCGAGCGATCCCAGCGTCGCCGCCTTGCTGAACTGCGCCCGCGCACCGTGCTCACGCAACGCGAGCTCGCTGGACGTCTCGAACCGGCGGATCACATCGTCATAGACAGCAATGGCCGCCTCGCTGCGGCCCAGCGCCCCGAGCGCCAGTCCCTTGTTGACCTGCGCCCAGGCAACCAGCTCGCGGAGCGGAAACTCGGTGGCCGTCACGAAGCGGGGAATGACGTCGTCGTAAACCGCGATCGCCTCCTCGTTGCGGCCGAGATTGCCGAGCGTCGCGCCCTTGCTGACCTGGGCGCGGGCGACGTGCTCGCGCAGTTCAGGCTCGTGCGCCACCTCGAACCGGCGAATGACGTCATCATAGACGGCGATGGCCTCCTCGCCGCGCCCGAGACCGCCAAGCAACGTTCCCTTGTTGACCTGTGCCCGCGCCGCCTGCTCGCGCAACGCCACTTCATCGGCCGCGCCGAACTGCTGGATCGCATCGTCCAAGACCGCGATGGCCTCGTCGCTACGGCCGAGATCATCGAGGATCATTCCCTGATTCACTTGCGCGCGCGCCGCCTGCAGGCGCAACGACAGCTCGCCTGCGGCCCCGAACCGGTTGATCACGTCGCGATACACGGAGATGGCTTCGTCGCAGCGACCGAGACCGCTGAGGGCGGCGCCCTTGTTCAGCTGCGCCTGCGCGACAAGCTCGCGCAGCGGCAACTCGGTGCGTGTCCCGTAGCGTTTTACGACGTCGTCGTAGGTTGCGATCTGCTCGCTCCGGCGTCCGATTTGACCGAGCGAGATGCCCTTGTTGAAAAGCCCCCGACCGACCTGCTCCTCCAGCGCCGGCTCCCGTGCCGCCGTGAAGCGCTCGATGAGGTTTTCATAGACCGCGATTTCCTCTTCGTTCCGGCCGAGCCGGCCGAGCGTAATGCCCTTGTTGATCAGCGCCCGTGCGGCTCTGCTTCGCAGTCCGGGGTCGAGAGAATCGCCGAATTTTCGGGCGACGGTGCTGAAGCTCTCGAACGACGCGGCCAGATCCTGCAGCGCGATCGCCCTTTCATTTTCGGCGTCCGCCCATTCGAGATCGGTCTTCGCCAGCTTCAGCGCCATCTCCGCGCAGAAGCGGGCGGCCGCAAGGTCACGTTCAGGCGTCCAGAGCGCCGACAGCCGCCTTGACTGGTTGAGCCAGAACGAGAATGACGGACCCATCTCTCCCGGCGCAGCAACCTTCTGCGGCGGCGACTGGGACACGATCGCGGCCTGCTTGCCCGCGCTGCCGACCACGTCGCGCATCCAGCTCGAAATGTGTTTCTCCAGCGCGGTACAATAGGCCGGCACATCGTTGTAGACGCGGAACAGGTGCTTCTTGCCGCGCTCGATGTCCGCCTTGAACTTCAGGACCCGATTGAGCTGCGATCCCGGATCGGCCAGTTTTTTCGGATCCACACTCTTGAAGAAGAGACCGATTTTCCGGATCGTTTTCTTCTCGTACAGTTCGAGCGCGAGCTCCCATTCCTCTTCGGTCCCTGAGGTCTTGCCACTTCCCGTCGGTGAGCCCCAGCGGTCGTGAAAGACGAAGACGGCGAAATCGCACGTCCGCAGGTCTTCATTGATCAGATCCTGCGGCCGGCCGACGCCTCCAAGAGTATCTTCCCAGCCGACAGGCGCGAACAGAATCCCGCTGGGCTCGCCATAGTAATCGTTGAATGTCAGCAGGACGCGGCGAAAGCCTTCCCGCTCGTCCTGGAGCCCTCCAGGCGAACCGATAAAGACCCGGTATTGCACAAGGTCGCGGGGCATGGGCGTCGTCCGCTGAATGTCCCATTTGTATATTTCAGGTTGAATATCGGCAAGCCACATCTTTGTGGATGGAGGTTTGACGCGCCCATCCTGCCGGATGGCTTATTGCGCAAAAAACGCCTCAAGACCTGCAGAACGCCGCGTGGAGCTGCGGAGCAGCATGCAGCGCTGCTTCGCATTCAGGTCATCGCGGCGCCAGCCTGATCGCGAGCTACCAGTACACGTGAAAGCGATGGCGCCGGTGGTGGTGCCAGGGACGGTGCCACGGGCGATAGCGGCAGATCTTTCGCGGACCGTAATGGGTCAGCACGATCCGGCAGAAGCGGCGCGGATGATAGTAACGCGGGCCATCATAATAGGGTTCAGTGTAGCCGTAGTAGCGCGGCCGGAAGTGGCGATGCCGGTAACCGTAAAACGCCGGCGCTGCGAGATGACGACGCCCGATGAACGGCGCGGCGTGACGAAAGCCGCCGCCGACAAAGGCCGGGCCGCC
>CAJCHR010000097.1 GCA_903970225.1 Actinobacteria bacterium 21-64-8
CGTGAAATGCGAGCGGTAGCCGGTTTCGGTGAGCGGAATGAGTGCACCCTCGGGCGCGACGACGTGGATTTCGATGTGATGGTAGCTGGTACCAAGCCAGTTGCCGGTGTGACCGACTGACAGGGTGATACCCTGCCAGTCGATGGTTTCCACGACCCGGCTCATGCGGCTTCTCCTGCCGCAGCCTGTTTCTCGCGGATCGCGCGCATGACGATCTTGCCGCTGAGCGGCATGGCGTCGCAGGTGATCGAGAAGCCGAGGCCGTCTTTGTTCGGCCAGGCCGCGCCGATCTCGCGCCAGCTGGTGGATTTACCGTTGTCGGTGACGTTGTAGATGCGATGCGTCGGCTTGGCGCCGGAGGATTGCGTGGTGGTGGTCATGATCTGCTCCTGTCTGTTCGCCGCAAGACCATCTCGCGGCTTCATGGGGAGCAAAGGGCGCGGGCCACCGAGCCGCCGGTCACACCCCGATCAGCCCGCAGGGGCGATGCTGCACAAGCGCTTGCGCGCGGAAGCGAGCGGGTTGACCGGCGGCGGACCCGCGCCATACGCGAGACAGGAAGAAGCCAGCGGGTGGGCTTGTGGCAATGGCGGGAGAGGGCTTGCCGCCATCTTCAATTCGGCCGTGAGCGGATTGTTGGCTTTCCGATAGCTGGTGAGGATAGCCTACTCCCACAGACCGGATTTGGCGAAAGAAGTTACTTTCTCGCGAACATCCCACCAATCCAATGCATAGCCAGGTTGCCCATTACCTAGATTTCCGCTGCCAGCAGATTCGGGTAAAAGCGATAGTAGTGTTCATAGTCGTTCAAGAACGCTTCGCCGACTTCCAAAGCGCCGAAATCGAAGCCGAGGTGTTCCTTCAGGTCCGGCACAGCGGTCGTTCCAATAGCCCGCTCCAGAAACAGGCGTTCGCGTATCGTCAGATCGGGCACGGTCAGAAGATGCACCTCGCCCCAATCCTTCGAGGAAAAACGCCACGAGGCGAGGTCCAATTTCGTTCTCATAGCCGTTTCTTGATCTCGCGGAACGACGATCCCGGTAAGTGAGAGCATCTGCTGCCCATCGGCATAACGCACGATGGAAAGGGGAGCGAAGGTGTTGGCTCCCGAGATAGGTAGAGCTTCCAGCGCGGCTGCGCCGAAGGCCCTACTAAGGACGCAGGGAAGCAACTCGTCGGTCATCATCTCCGCTTCCGTATCGGTCGGGAGGTAGTCGCCGATCCGTTCGCCCAACTTCTCGAATCTGACCTTTCGAACTTCCTCGCCCGGCATCGTTGGCACGCCCTTTTGAGGCTTCGGCGAAAAGAGCGAGCTGGCATTCGCGTTGACGGTGATACGCACCACGTCGCCGGGCTTGAGCTTGTCGAGCAACGTGACAAACTCGCGGATTTGCTCGCCTAGTTCCGCGGGCGAAGTGTAATCTAACCAAATGATCAAGTTCGATGCGTCGGCATGTCCAGCATCGGCGAGAACCGAATCTAGGTTGGCGACCAGATCGCCGGACGAGTGGCATACGCATTTGCAGGTATCGATCGGACGGTTGAACGTCTGCCGCTTGACGATTTCGTGGTTGTAATCGAAGGCGATCAACCTCCGCAATCCCAACATGCGGTGGACCAGCTTGTGATCTTCGAGGGGGTAGGCGCCCATGCTGATATAGGCGGCGTCGGTCAGCGGGTGCCAACGTTCGCACCGCGACAGCAAATCGACGAACAGTCGCCGATCTACCGCCTTGTGAGGGCGCAGATGATACGGGATCGACGAGCCGCTCATTTTTTGATGCGGTTCAGTGCGTCATTGAAGGCGGCTTCGCCGACCTCGGAGATCGCCACCGCTTGATCGTCGAAATAATGGTTCTTCAGCTTGGCTATGTCGTCCTTGTCGGCTGTGAAGCTCACGCGCGCCGTCCGATTTTCGTTCACAGGCGCGGGCAGCTTCACCTCCGACCGCTTCATTGTGGCGAATTTTCGAACCTGACCCGTCGATACCTCTTGAGCCATCGTCCGCAGCGCGGGCAATTCGACGTAGCGACTATTTTGATAGATGGCATCTAGTTCTTTCTCGTGCTTCTTCCATTTGTAGGTGAAGCTTGTGAGATTCTTCGTTGCCTCCCGCATGAGGTCTTTGACCTCGGCGTAGACGTTCGAGGCCGCGTCAATCCCGCGCTTAGTGGTCGTCAGCGGCAACTTTGTCGGGTCATCCGAATGTAGAAGCACCAAGCCTGTGATTGCGATGAACTGGCCATGATAGTTGGGGACGGTGGCTTCACCCCAGCCGGTCAAGCGCGTGGTATCCTTCCAAATAACGACGCGATCGTTGCAGGCTATGGTCCAACCGGCGTCGTCTTTGACGCCCCGAGTCTGCTCTTCTCGCTCGCTTCCTCTTCCGTGAGGAGCTTGCGGTAAAGGCCGGCGTATATTTCTACCACCACACCGTCCAGCGTACCGAAGTAGGTGAACGGCTGGACCCGGCTACCGTCAGGCAGCGCGTCGGTTTCGAGCAATCGGAACTCAGCTCCAGCGATCAGCTGGGCCCCAGCCGCGATTTCCGCTTCCGTGCCGACCCGAACCTCAAATCCCTTACTGATGATGATCGCATAATGGCGAGAAATGCTATTTCTGAACGACTCGATCCACGTCTTGTCGGCAAAAGCCTTTTTGCATTCGTCGTGGAGTTGATAGACGGTGATACGCGTACCGCCGCCCGCTAATTCGCCATCCATTAGCGAAAACATGGGCAGATCACTCCACCCCCGATCGCTCATCCACTCAGGGCTGAACTCGACGGTGAAGCCGTCGTCGTGACGAGACTCGACGAGCGCCTCCGTCCCGAGTTTGAAGATGGCTCGCTTCATGCCGATGCCGTACATGCCGACCGTGGCCGCAGCGGCCAATTGCTCGACATCCTCATCGGGCGGGCGGCCCATCGAGAAGGCATATTTCTCGGCAACCGTTTTAGGAATGCCCCCGCAGTTGTCTTCAATAATAAAATGATCTGCCTCGAAGGTCATCGAAGCCCTATAGCCAGCGTATGGCGTATCGCCTTGAATCTCGCCGATGCTGCGAAGGATGCCGTCAACGCAATTATCCAAGAGATCGAGAAGCGCGTCTTGGAGCTCGATGTCTCGGGTGAGCATGTTAACGAAGAAATTCTTAGTCGGCGCAGCCTTGGCATCGCCAATCTTCTGCCGCTCTTCCTCTTGCCCCACTTCTTCCGCCATCAGTTTCCTCGATTCGCTGGCACTCTATCAGCCTAGTATCGCGCCCTAGTCACGATTTGATTTTCGCGTACCGATGTCGTCGGTCGCGTGATTGCGCTCGATGATGCTTTCGAGTCGTTTCCTCAGCGCATCTGGATCACGCGTCTCGCATTCCCACACGACCTCTACACGCCAGCCCATCGCCTCCAATTTTTGCGCGACCTGGGCATCCCGCGTGACGTTGGCGTCGAATTTTGCCTGCCAGTATTCTGTCCGGCTCTTAGGAGACGACGCTTTGGAACATTTCGAATGACGATGCCAAAAACATCCATGTACAAAGACTGCGAGCCGATGCTTCGGAAATACGAGGTCTGGCTTTCCCGGCAATTCCTTACGGTGCAGCCGAAAGCGCAACCCCATGGCGTGAGCGCATCGGCGCGTGCGCATTTCAGGGACAGTGTTCTTCCCTCGAATGCGCGACATCAGCCATGATCGGCGTTCAGCGGTCAGTCGATCCGTCAAAAATCACTCCGCAGCCTGGGCGTATCCCTCTTCGCGAGATGCGACGCCCTGCAACTTCGCATCGATGGCACGAAAAACGGCTTCCGCGATAATCGGCGAGACGCTGTTACCGATCATACGAAAGCTATGCCAGACGGTCGGATGGAAACGGTGTGAGTCCGGGAATCCCTGCAACCGCGCTGCTTCGCGCACCGTTATCACGCGGTGGTGGTCGGGATGGATGGGGCGTACCGCTTGGTAGGAGCCCCTTTCAGCGCCTGTCCCTGCCCTCAAAGTCGGGCATTGGCCGCGCCAATCCAGACGCGGATGACGCCCAACCTTGTCCATCTGCCCCGGTTGCACTGTCGAAAAGCGCTCAACTGTCTGATCGGTATGCGCCGTCGCCCGGTGCCCGGTGAACAGTCCGTTACTCGCACGAAGACGCGATGCGTAACCGCTGGGACGACCGTTGCTCTTGGTCCGCCAAATGTCGAACCCGTCTTCTTCGCCGACATACTCCGCTGCCTCCAGATCGGAGATCGCATTCTGCACCGTCGCCGCGGGCTTCTTCCAAACAGCTAGGTCTTCGAGGCTCAGCGGGTCAGCTCGATCCTTGTGCATCCCGATCACGAAAATCCGATTGCGCCGGGTGGCCGCACCGAACTCGCTCGCATCCCAGACGCGAGGATCTAGGACGTGATATCGATCTTCCACCATTTTAAGGGCGGCCTCCAGCTCGCCTTTGCTGTGGGCATATGCCAGGCCTCGCACGTTCTCCATGACGAAGAAGGTGGGCTCCACCTCCGCAACGATCCGGAAAAAGTGGCCGAGAAGTTTTCTCCGTATGTCAGCCGGGTCCTTACGCCCCATATCGCTGAAACCCTGACAAGGGGGGCCGCCAAATATCCCGTCTACCAGACCGTCCGCCAAGCTTTCTAAAGTCGTACCATCAAGTTCTGCAACATCACGAAGAAACAGATTGGTCTGAGGAAAGTTGTACTCATACGAAGAAGTGAGGATCGGATCGATATCGAACGCTGCTGCGACATCGAAACCGGCTTGATGCGCACCCCGCGAAAACCCGCCGCTTCCGCAAAATAGATCGACTAGTCTCATCCCGCAGAAATGCTCCCCTTGGATCGGGGCGACATAGCAGGTTCGTCTTGTCAACGCGATCGCCTGGGGAAAAAATTTCCGGCACGACTAGCAGATCAGTGGGGCTGCCGTTCGAGCCTCGGATGAACGAACGGCCACCTCAGAATCGTTGATAAATCGCCTGAATGACTGAATGAGGACGCGGAGCGGTCGATTATTGACATAGACAGAACGCATCCACGAGGTCCCTTTGCCAGCGGCAGGTCCTGATCTTGTGACTGCTTACCGTTCACCGTCCGGGTAGCGCCAGCGGCGCGACGGATGAACTATCCCGCTGGGAAGCCCGAGCCGGGCGCGGGATGGGAGGGCATCGCGACCTGATGCTCTGCCCCTTAAGAACGCCGGGAATTGCGCGACTTCGACAGTCCGGATCGACCGGCCCGGTCGCGGGTGGCGGCAGCCTTGGCGGCCTTGGCCGCCGCTTTGCTGTCATCGCCGGGTTCGCGAACCAATTCCCAGCCGGTCATGCCCATCAGCACGCGGTCGGCGTGCTTGATGGTGTTCACATGGCCATAGTGCTGCTCGATCATCTTGACCGAAGTGCCCATCTGCTCGGCGAGGATATAGACATCGACGCCTTCGGACAGACGCATGGTGGCGTAGGTATGCCGGAAGCAGTAGGTCGTACGCGGAATCTCGCCGGGGCCGATGCGCAGGCCTGCCTCCTTCAGCAAGTCTTCCACGGTGTCGCAGTACAGGAACTTTGCCGGTTTGCCGTTGATGATGGTGAAGACGAAATCGTCGGGCTTGGTCGCCTTGGACAGCTTCCGCACCCGATCAAGGTAGTCACCGACGCTCGCTGGCGCGACCAGCTTGCGGGACTTATCCTTGCCCTGCACAAACAGCACGACGATGTCGCGCTTGTCGCGATCCTGCGCCGTCGTCACATCGCGCCAGCGCAGGTTCTTGGCTTCGACCGGGCGCATGCCGGTGTTGCACATGATCAGAACGAAATTGTAGCACATGGTGCGATACCACACGGCAACGGGACCGTTATCGACCATCTCCTCTGTGACCTGCCCATCTTCATGGGTGGTGACTTTCTTGTGCTTCTTGATCCAGCCCCGCCCGAACGAATGCAGCTTGCGATATTCCTCGACCGTGAACTCGTCGCGGCGGGAGCCTTTCAGCTTCGGCTTGCCATCGAAGCGGTGGCTGGCGGGCACATAGCGCTTCTGGATGGCGTAGCTCATGACCGAGTTGAAGACGGTCATTTCCGCGCCGATCGTCGAGTCGCTGATCCGCTCGCGGATACGGCCCTTGCCGTTGGCCCGCCGCCACGAGGGGTACTCCTTCCAAATTTCCTGCGTGATGAGATGGACCTGCTTGGTGCCGACATAGTCGTTCAGCACGCCGTTCAGCCTGCTTTGGAGATTTTTGTAGCGGTGGAGCGAGACCTCGCCGAGGTCTTTGCGCCGCTCCATGATCCTGAGATATTCGTCTGCCACTTCCCGGAACGACCGATTGAAGATCGGCATGTCGTGCTTCACCGCGTAGCGAACCTCGACCTGGGCATCTTGCGCCAGAGTTCGCGCGGTCGTCCGATCCTCAGTTTTCAAGGCAATGGTCTTGTAGCGCCGCTCGTGCTGCACCCTGACGCGACAGTAGAACTCGCGGTGCAGCACGTCGCCACGGCGGAAAATGATCAGCCCCTTGTTCAGCACCTCTTTGTCGATGACGAACATCTCCGGCACCCTGTCTGTGCACAATCTGTGCACTTTTGCGTTCCAACCCACTGAAAACACACACCTGTGTGCCATCTGTGTACTGGATTATGCCATTTTTTATCGTGCTTTTCCAGTTATTTATTGGAATCCTCTGTTCCCGACCAATTTCTCTTTCGAACCGGAAGACGCGGCACATCGCCGCCGGCGAGAAGCTCCCTCTCGCAGGCAGAGGGGCGCGTCGAATGACCGATAGCTTGCCGCACGCCTCAAGTTGCGCCACCGGGCGACCACATGCAGCGCTCCTCCCCAAACCGCACCCGCCCGACCTTCGTCCTTGCGATGCTGTTCGTGGTCTACGTGTTCAACTTCGTCGACCGGCAGATCCTCTCGATCCTCGCCAAGCCGATCCAGGCCGAGCTCCACTTCAGCGATACGCAAATGGGCCTGCTCGGCGGGTTCGCGATTGCGGTGCTGTTCGCGACACTCGGCGTCCCGCTGGCGTGGGTGGCGGATCGGAAGGGCCGCGCACGGGTGATCGCGGCCTCGCTGGCGGTCTGGAGCGTGTTCACCGCTCTGACCGGCCTCGCTCAAGGATTTGGGCAGTTGTTTGCCGCGCGGCTGGCCGTCGGAATCGGGGAGGCAGGCGGCGTCGCACCGAGCCACGCGCTGATCTCGGCGAGCTTCCCACCGAAACGGCGAGCGCGCGCGATGGCTCTTTATTCGCTGGGTGCCCCCATCGGGACCGCCACCGGGATCCTTGCGGGCGCCGCGATCGCGAGCCTGATCGACTGGCGCGCGGCGTTCATGGTAGTGGGTCTGGCGGGCCTGGCCTTCGCGGTCCCGTTCCGGTTGCTCGTGCGCGATCCTGCTGGGCCGTCCGAGCCTTCCGCCGCACCGCGGTTTGCCGCGGTCGCTCGCGCGCTGGCCGCAAAGCCTGCATTCTGGCTGATTTCACTCGGCGCTGCCGCGGGTTCGATCGTCGGTTACGGACTTGGCTTCTGGCTACCGAGCCTGCTCGGGCGCAGCTTCGGCCTCGGCCTTTCCAGCGCCGCGCACTTCATCGCGGGGTTGCTATTGATCGGCGGAGTCGCGGGAATCCTTCTCGGAGGAGTTTTGGCGGACAAGCTGGGGAAGGCCGACAAGGGGTTCTACGGCTGGCTTCCCGCGATCGGCTATCTCGTGTGCGTGCCTCTGTACGCGGGCGGGATCGATGCGCCGAACACCGGATACGGCTTCGTGCTGTTTCTGGTGCCGACGCTGTTCTCCTACCTTTGGATGGCGCCCGCGATCACGGCCGTGCAGCATCTGGTCGAGCCCGGTTCGCGCGCGACCGCCTCGGCGCTTTTCCTGCTGATCAACAACCTCATCGGCCTTGGCCTGGGGGCGCCGCTGATCGGAGCGCTGTCGACCGCGCTCGCGCCGAGCTACGGCGCCGAAGCGCTGCGCCATGCGATGCTGATCACGGTTTCGCTTTACCTGCTGGCATCGCTGCTGATGGCTGCGGCCGGCCCCGCACTCAGGCGCGGCTGGATCGACGAGGCCTGAGACGGGTCATTCCCAGGGCCGATAGGGCTTGATGCTCCATTCGCGCGGATCGGCTTCGGTGTTGAGCGAGATGCCGTCCGCGGCGCCAGCAAGCAGCTCCTCCCAATGCTCGGCGAGCAGCTCCGGGGTCGGCGCGCGATCGGCGAATCCTTCGGTACGCGCGAGGTAGAAGCGGTTGGTCTTCCCGCCCATCGCCTCGAACGCCTCGCCGCTGACCGGTACGCTCTCGTGCGCGAGGAGCGCCACGGTGGGCGAGACAATCTCGGGGGTCAGGGTACCCCGAGCGGCGGCTATGAACGTCGAATCCTCGGCCTGCACCGCGTGCACCATGCGGGTCAACGCACCCGGAACCAGTGTGTTGGCCTTGATGCCGTATGGCGCGCCCTCGACCGCGAGCGAGCGGGTGAACGAGAACACCGCGCCTTTCGCCGCCGCATAAGCCGTCTGCCACGCATAGCCTGACATCGATCCCGAGGAGACATTGACGATCCGGCCGTAGCGGGCTGCCTTCATGTGCGGCCACACGGCGCGGCAGACGTTGACCGTGCCGAACAAGTTGATCTCGATCGTGGTACGAAAGTCCCTTGAGGTCATCTCGTCGAACGCGACCACCGGGCAGATGCCGGCATTGTTGACGACGATGTCGATCGATCCAAATGCGGACAGTGCGGCATCGACCATCGCGGCGGTACCATCTTCGTCCGCCACCGAATGCGTGTCGGACACCGCACGGCCGCCCGCCGCGCGGATTTCCTCGGCGACAGCCTCGGCCGAAGCCTGCCCGTCATAGCCGAGCGCCGCGGGAAGCACGCCGATATCGTTGACCACCACGTTCGCGCCGCGCTCGCCGAGCAACAGCGCATGCGCGCGGCCGAGGCTCGGGTCACCGCCCGCGCCGGTAACGATCGCGGTCCGCCCGTCAAAACGAAGCTGGTGCATGCTTTACTCGCTCTCCATTCGCTCGGCAGAGACGGGAGTGGGCTTCATCCCACTTCCCGCCGATCAACCGACCTCGAACAATCGCCGAGGATTGTCGATGAACATCCGGTCGAGATCACCATCCGACACGCCCGCTTCACGCAGCGCAGGGATCACGTCGTTGTGGATGTGCAGGTAATTGTGGTTGGGCATCGTCGCATGATAATCGGCGACTGCGGGGAAGAAATCCGACCATGCGCAGCAATCGTGGCTTAGCGTCAGTTGTCCGGCATAGCCGCGCCGCACCAGTTCGGCGATTGTGGCAACCCGCTGCTCCATGCTGATTGCGAAGTCGATGCCGAAGCGGTCCATGCCCAGGATCGAGCCTTTGTCAGCGAGCTCGACCAGGTAATCGATCTCGGCACTGTCACCGCAATGTCCGATCACGACATGCTCGAGATCAACGCCCTCTTCGCCGAGCACCCGCTGGACGTCGCGCCCGGTGTGCTGGAGCGGCGCGGTGTGGACCGTAATGGGCGTGCCCGTCTCGCGGTTGGCGCGGGCGACCGCGCGCATGACCCGCTCGACGCCGCGCGTCAGACCCGGCGCATCGATCGCGCACTTGAGCATGCCCGCCTTGATCCCCGTGCCCGCGATACCCTGCGTGATGTCGCCGACGAAATGCGCGATCATCGGCTCAGGCTCAGCATGCTTGAGCAGACCAGGGCCGTAGAACTGGAACGGAGCAGGCACATCGCTGAAGGTATAGGCGCCTGTCGAGACGACGATGTTGAGATCGGTCAGCGCGGCGGCCTTGGCGAGCGTCGGGATGTGGCGCCCGAGCCCGAGCACAGTCAGATCGATTATCGTATCGATACCAGCGGCCTTGAGCTCGTTGAGCCGATCGGCGGCCTCAGTGATCGTCTTTTCTTCAAAGAAATCAGCACGATAATTAAAGGTGTACTCCATATCCATGAGAAACACATGCTCATGGATCAGCACCTTTCCGAGCGCATCGCTGCGCACAGGCCCTCTTGCCGTTTCGACCGTCCGGCTCATTGTATCATCCTCGTCCCGCGCGTTATCCGTTCAGGCTTAGCCCGAACCCCGATGACGATACCAGCGGGAAGAAACCGTCAGTTCTGGCTGACCGCCGGCTTGGGAGGCGATGCGTCGGCAGTCTTCATCCGCTCCACGACCGGACCGCGTGCGATCGCGGCCTGGAGATCACGGGTCGCATCGCAGCCCGCTCCGCACAAGCCCTCAACCCGTGCGAGATTGAGCTTGGCCTTCTCGACCGCGCCCTTCTCAGCAAGCGCTGCGCCTTCGCCCGAGAGTGCGCTGACGTTCTGCGGATCGACTTCGAGCGCCTCACGGTAATAGCGCAGCGCCTTGCCCTGAAGTCCTTCGCGCCGTGTCGCCGCCGCCAGCGCAACGAGCACTTGTGGGTTGGCCGGCGCAACCGTCAACGCCGCCTCGAACGCATCGATCGCCTTGTCGGGCTGGCCTGCAACGAGAGCGGTCTGTCCATCCTCCAGCAACGCCTTGGCGCGCGGATCGGTCACTATCGTGGAAGCGGAATAGCCGGCGCTGGAAGTGAGCGCGGCAAGCAGCGAAAGAGCGAGAACCGGAGGCGTGAAGCGCATCAGCAAATCCCTGGCCGAAGGATCAAACTTGGGCATGTTGGCCGAAGCTATCACGCAGTTGCAAAACGCGCGATGAAAAACCCATCGGTGGAGTCACTTAGCGGTGTCAGCCGCAAACCCGGTCCGCGCGAAGTTCCGGCACCGAGCGAGAGAGGTTCAGAATGCCACAGCGGATGGCGGAAGAGGAACCCGGCCGCCTGCCCTGCTCCTTCGCGATCGAGCAGCGAGCACGTCGCATAGACGATCCGCCCGCCCGGCCGAACCAGCGTTGTCGCAAGGTCGAGGATATGCGCCTGTAGCGCTTCGAGCCGCGCAAGCTGCGCCTCGGCAAGCCGCCAGCGCGCCTCGGGATTGCGGCGCCAGGTGCCCGAGCCCGAGCACGGCGCATCGACCAACACCGCGTCGGCGCGGCCCTGCCACGGCGCGAGCGACGCCGCCTCGTCACCCGGATTGAGCAGGACCGTCTCGCTAACGATCGCACCCGCGCGCACCGCCCGGGGACCGAGCCGCGCGAGACGTCCGCGATCGGTGTCGCAGGCAATCAATGTTCCGCGGTTCTCCATCTGCGCGGCGAGTGCCAGCGTCTTGCCGCCTGCGCCCGCGCAAAGATCGACCACGGTTTCGCCCGGCTGCGCCGCCAGTGCCGCGCAGATCAATTGCGACCCGCCGTCCTGAACCTCGATCGCACCATCCAGAAATGCCGGCCATTGCTCGACTTGCGTGCCGGACGGAAAGCGCAGCCCTTGCGGCGCCACGATCGGCTGACCGGCCAGAGGAAGCGCCAGCGTCGCGCGGTCGGCCTTGAGCGCATTGACGCGAATATCGAGCGGGGCACGATCGAGCAGCGCGGCGGCCTCGGCGCCGACAATCCCGCTGGCGGCCAACGCGGTCTCAAGCCAGCGCGGCGCGACACCTTGGGCAGCCACAGGCTCGTCAGCGGCAATCGGCTCAGGTGCATGGCGCGATCCGTCGAACAGCGCAGCGAGCATCGGATCGCTCTGCGCCACCGATACCATCGCGGCCCGCCCGGACGCCGGCACTTCGCCGCAGTTGCGGATCGCGGCGTAAACGAGATCGCGCACCGCCCTTCGATCGCCGCTTCCGGCGAAACGGCGCGAGCGGAACCATTCGCCGACGATGCGGTCAGCCGGCGCACCATTGGATTTCGCAGCCGCGACCACGAGGTCGAGAATCTCGATCGCGGCCTGAACGCGCGCTGAGGGGGTCATTGTTCCTCTCTCGTTGCCGGGGAGGAACTAGCGTGTCGGATAGTTCGGTGCCTCACGCGTGATGTCGACATCGTGGACATGGCTTTCGCGCAGGCCCGCGTTGGTGATGCGGATGAACTTCGCGTTCGTGCGCAAGCTCTCGATATCGGGCGATCCGGTGTAGCCCATCGCTGCCTTGATGCCGCCGACGAGCTGGTGGACCACGTCCTTGGCCGGGCCCTTGAACGGCACCTGCCCCTCGATACCCTCGGGCACGAGCTTCATCGCGTCCTTGATGTCACCCTGGAAATAGCGATCGGCCGAACCCCGGCCCATCGCGCCGACCGAGCCCATGCCGCGATAGCTCTTGTAGGCGCGCCCCTGGTACAGGAACGTCTCGCCAGGCGCTTCCTCGGTGCCCGCGAGCATCGAGCCGAGCATGATCGACGAGGCGCCGGCGGCGAGCGCCTTGGCCGCGTCGCCCGACGTGCGGATGCCGCCGTCGGCGATCACCGGCACGCCCGATTTGCTCGCTTCCTCAGCCGATTCCATCACAGCGGTCAGCTGCGGCACGCCGACACCAGCGACCACGCGCGTGGTGCAGATCGAGCCCGGACCGATGCCGACTTTCACCGCGTCCGCGCCCGCATCGATCAGCGCCCGCGTCGCCTCGGCGGTGGCGACGTTGCCCGCGATCACTTGCACGGAATTGGAAAGCTTCTTCACCCGCTCCACCGCCCGCGCGACGTCGCGGTTGTGGCCGTGCGCGGTGTCGATGATCACCACGTCGCATTCGGCGGCAATCAGCGCCTCGGTCCGCTCGAAGCCCTTGTCGCCGACCGTGGTCGCGGCGGCGACGCGAAGGCGGCCTGAGGCATCCTTCGTCGCGGAGGGGTAATTCACCGCCTTCTCGATGTCCTTGACGGTGATCAGCCCGATGCAGCGGAACTCGTTGTCGACGACCAGCAGCTTCTCGATCCGCCGCTGGTGCAGCAGGCGCCGCGCCTCCTCCTGCCCCACGCCGAGCCCCACGGTCGCAAGGTTGTCGTGAGTCATCAGCTCACGCACCGGCTGGTTGGGATCGGCGGCGAAACGCACGTCGCGGTTGGTGAGAATGCCGACCAGCTTGCCGCCAGCCTCGACCACCGGGA
>CAJCHR010000098.1 GCA_903970225.1 Actinobacteria bacterium 21-64-8
CGAATTGTTGTCCGCGATCGCCGGATCGAACCAGTCGGCCCCCAGGCCGAGGTCGACCGCGATGCGCGAGAGGATCACCGCGCCGACCCGGTCGAATTCCGCGTAAAGCGGCTCGAACGTTTCGCGAAAACCGTCCGGCCGGGCGGGCCAAATGTTGGGGGCCATCGATGCGCCGGCCAGCGGATGCCCGGCGGGCAGGTCGCGGCCGACGTGCCAGAACTCCTTGAGATCGTGGACCGGCGCGCCCTTGGCGATTTCGGTGCCGAACGGGGTGTAGCCGCGCGCGCCGCCCAGATCCTTGCTGTGGTACGAGAGCTTCTCTTCGACCGGCAGATCGAAGAACGCAGCCGTCAGCTCCCAGGCGCGCGCGATCATCGCGGGGTCGATCCCGTGGTTCGTCACCATCGCGAAGCCGAACGTTCGGAAGCTCTCGCCGATCTCACGGGCAAACCGGGCGGGATCGGTTTTCAGATCGAGGACGGGGAGAGTTTCGAGTTCCATAATGCGAAGAGCCTTGGGCAGAGCTATGATCGATAACTAGCGAGTTTGCGGGAGCGTTACATGACCAAAAGCGGGGAGAACCACTGGCTGCTCAAATCAGAGCCCGACACCTATGGTTGGGACGATCTGGTGGCCGAGGGTGAGGGCACCTGGGACGGGGTGCGCAATCATCGCGCCGCGAACAACCTGCGCGCGATGAAAGTGGGCGACCACGCGTTCTTCTACCACTCGAACGAGGGCAAGGAGATCGTCGGCATCGTCACCGTCAGCAAGGCCGGGCTGACCGACCCGAGCGATCCCGAAGGCAAGTGGGCCGCGGTCAAGGTCAAGCCGGTGCGCAAGCTCAAGCGCGCGGTGACGCTCAAGGAGATCAAGGGGGATCCCGCGCTTGCCGAAATGGAAGTGGTCAAGCTGTCGCGGCTGTCGGTGGCCGAGGTTCGCCTGAGCGAATGGGACTATATCCTGAAGCTGGCGGAAGGCTGATCGGAACCGTTTCGCGCGCCCATGCATTTTACCGTCAGATGCGCGGCTCGCGCTGCGCCGGAAGGAGAATGATCATGGGTAAGCTCAAGGATACGGTTAAGGGCCTCGCCAACGAGATCAGCGGCAACGTCAAGCAGGCCGCGGCGCGCGCCAGCGACAATCCCGAGCTCGAGGTCAAGGGCAAGGCGCAGGAGACTAAGGGCGAAGTCCAGCAGGGCGTCGGCAAGATCAAGGGCGCGCTGGGCGACCGGATCTGATCTCAAGATTCGACTGAACGAAGCGGCGTCGGCTCTCGGAGCCGGCGCCGTTTTCGTTGTTATCCCCGCCGCCAGAACGCGAGCGACGCCCGTCCGCAATCCGCGCCCTCGCACTCCGCGAGGAACAACAGGTGTGCGAGCCAGGCCGAAACAACACTGAGCGCGGCGCTGAACAACAGCTGCTCTAGGATCGGAACCCCCGCCAGGTTCATCACGATCGCCATCAGCGCACCGACCACCATCGCGCCCGAATTGATGACGTTGTTCGCCGCGATCGTGCGCGCAGTCTGCGCCTTGTCGACGAATGTCGTCAGGAACGCATAAAGCGGCACCACGAACATTCCGCCCGCGATCGCGACGCCCAGGAGGGTCAGCAGCAGGAGGACGGTCAGCGGATAGGAGACAAATTCGCGAACGCTCATCAGTTCGCCCGCGGTATCGGGCTGCCATTGCCGGCACACGAAATAGAACGCGACGATGAACAGCGCCATCGCGATCACGGAAGGGGGTGAATACCGCGCGGAGACCTTGCCTTTGAGCAGGGCGCTGATGGCGATCGAACCGATCGCGATTCCCACGGAGAACATCACCAGGAACAGGCTGGCGACTTCCTTGCTGGCACCCAGCACGTTCTTGGCGAGCGGGGGGAACTGGATGAACAGCACCGCGCCGATCGTCCAGAAGCAGCTGATCGCCATGATCGCGAGGAACACCCGGCGATCGTGAAGCGTGCTGCGGATCAGCCGGAACGAGGCGGTGAACGGATTGAGGTCGAGCCGTTCGGCGGGGATCTGCGGGGGCGCAGGGGGAACCTGCCGGCTGGAGAAGAATCCCAGGAACGCGGTGAACACAACGCCGAACGCAGCCCAGCGCACGTCGATCCACCCTGCCAGGATCGTGCCCGCGAGCACCGCGAGATAAGTCCCCGCCTCGACCAGTCCGGTGCCGCCCAGAACTTCATCATCGTGCAGGTGCTGGGGCAGGATCGCGTATTTGATCGGGCCGAAGAAGGTCGAATGGATCCCCATCGCGAACAGCGCCAGCAGCATCATCGGAATCGCGATCGTGCCGGTTTCGATGCCTTTCCACGCAAGCAGCAGACCCGCGCCGCCCACGATCATGATCCCGATCTCGCATGTTTTCACGATGCGGATGATCTTCGCCTTGTCGCGCATATCGGCGAGTTGTCCCGACAGCGCGGAGAGCAGGAAGAACGGAATAATGAACACCGCCGATGCGATCGCGCTGAACTTCGCTTCCGCAGCCTCCGAATTGTAGAGGCTGTAGACCACGAACAGCACCATCGCGTTCTTGAACAGGTTGTCGTTGAAGGCGCCGAGGAGCTGGGTGATGAACAGCGGCAGGAAGCGCCGGCGCCGCAGCAGGTGGGTTGAACCGATCATATTCTAACTGTCAGGCTCTCGTTCACACTGTCAGGCTCTGGCTGTCAGGCAGCTCGTTGGTCCGGCCCTGCGGGCCATTTGGGCGCTAACAAGACGAAGCGCCACACTTTTTCAAGCGCATGATCGGTTTGAAGTGCGCAGGCATGCGAGACGCTCTAGGGCGGTAGCACCATGCTGACTCTCCCCAACATCCTCACGCTTTCGCGAATCCTCGCCGTGCCGCTGCTCGCCGCGCTGCTGTGGTGGCCAATCTGGCCTGCAGGTTATGCCATCGCCTTCGTGCTTTACGCGCTGATGGCGATCACCGACTATTTCGACGGCTATGTCGCACGCGCGCAAGGCGCGGTCTCGCGGCTGGGGATTTTCCTCGATCCGATCGCCGACAAGATCATGATCGCGGCAGTCATCCTGATGCTGACCCACACGCGCGACATCGATCAGGGCAACGTGATCGCCGCGCTGGTGATCCTGCTGCGCGAGATCGCGATCTCGGGCCTGCGCGAGTTCCTGAGCGGGCTGCAGGTCTCGGTCCCGGTGTCGAAACTTGCCAAGTGGAAGACGACGTTCCAGCTGCTCTCGCTCGGCGCGTTGATCCTGGGCGGCGCACTTCGCGAGTTGCCTTGGGTGCATCTGACCGGAGTGGTCTCGCTGTGGATCGCGGCGATCCTGACGCTGGTGACGGGATGGGATTACCTGCGCGTCGGCCTCAAGCACATGGACTGAGGGTCGGCATGTCCGTCCGAATCGCCATCTGCGCACCCTCGACGCCGATCACCGCGCAGGATGCCGATCGGGTGCGAGCCATTGCGGCCGAGTATCCTTCGCTCGCGTTGGACTTCCACTCGCAGTGCTTCGCCATCGAGGGGCACTTTGCCGGAAGCGACTCGCTGCGGCTTTCGGCTTTCCTCGAATGCGCGAACGATCCGCGGGTCGATGCTGTGTGGTTCGCTCGCGGCGGGTACGGCGCCTGCCGGATAGCAGAGGACGCTCTGCCGAAGCTGAGTTCGGCGGCCGACACCAAGCGATGGCTCGGTTATTCCGACGCAGGCTATCTGCTCGGCGCGCTGTACCGGGCGCGGATCGGACACGCGGTCCATGCACCGATGCCGGTCGATATCCGGCGTGAGGGCGGAGAGCCCGCCGTGCGCCGTGCGCTCGCCTATCTGGCGGGCAACGATGCGGGTCTGGAGCCATCGATCGATCATCGGCCGACCGTCGCGTTCAATCTGACCACGCTGGCGATGCTGTGCGGCACGCGAATGATGCCGGGGCTGGCGGGCCACGTGGTGATGATCGAGGAGGTGAGCGAGCATCTCTATGCGGTCGACCGGTTGTTCTTCCACGTGACCGCGCATCTTGCCGGGATCGCCGGGCTTCGGCTCGGCCGGGTCAGTCAGGTGCCCGAGAACGATCGCCCGTTCGGGTTCGACGTCGAGGAGATCGCGCGGCACTGGTGCGCGCGCCACGGCATCCCGTTTCTCGGTTCGGCCGACATCGGCCATGATCCGGCGAACACGATCGTCCCCTTCGGGCTTGCGGCGCGCAGCGAACGGCAATAAGCCGCCGCGCCACGCCGAATCGAGGTGACCGTTCTATGACGGCCGGTTCGCGCTCAGGGAGTCCGTCGATGCGCGCATTTGTTTTCCCGGGGCAGGGCAGTCAGAAAGTCGGCATGGGCGCGCAGATCGCCGCATCGAGCCGCGTCGCGCGTGACGTGTTCGAGGAAGTCGACGATGCGCTCGGCCAGAAGCTGTTCGCGATCATGACCGACGGCCCGGACGACGCGCTGACGCTGACCGAAAACGCCCAGCCCGCGATCATGGCCAACGCCATCGCGATCCTGCGCGTGCTCGAGAAAGAAGGCGGCATCAACCTCGCGCAGAAGGCCGATTTCGTCGCAGGCCACAGCCTGGGCGAATACACCGCGCTCTGTGCCGCCGGGGCGTTCAGCCTGGCCGACACCGCACGGCTGCTGAAATTGCGCGGCCGCTCGATGCAGGCGGCGGTCCCGGTCGGCGTAGGCGCGATGGCCGCGTTGCTCGGCGCCGACATCGAGAAGGCGAGCGCGCTCGCCGAGGCCGCCGCCGTCGGGCCCAAGGGGGTCCAGGTCTGCGCGGTCGCCAACGACAACGATCCTACACAAGTGGTCATCAGCGGCCACCGCGAGGCGATCGAGCGCGCGGTCGCGGGTCAAGGATTTCGGGATCAAGCGCGGCATGCTGCTGCCGGTCTCTGCACCGTTCCACTGCGCGCTGATGCAGCCCGCCGCCGATGCGATGGAACTCGCGTTCTCCGCCACCCCGCCCGGACCGCTGCGGGTTCCGGTCTTCGCCAACGTCACAGCCGCGATCGCGACCGATCCCACCGAAGTCCAGCGCCTGCTGGTCGAGCAGGTCACCTCGCGCGTCCGCTGGCGCGAAAGCGCGATCGCGCTGCGCGATGCGGGCGTTGCCGAGTTTGTCGAGATCGGCGGAAAAGTCCTCGGTCCGATGATTACCCGCAGCGCCGGGCCGGATGTGACGGTGACGAACGTCGTTGGTATGGCGGACATCGAGGCGCTGCTGGCTGCGGTTTGATTTTGCTAGCGGAGGCGTAAACGCGTCTCCGCGTGAAATCTGAATTCGAGGACTAAAGCCGATGGAAAACCGCATGTTCGACCTTCACGGCATGACCGCGCTTGTAACCGGGGCTTCCGGCGGGATCGGATCGTCGATTGCAAGGGCTCTGGCCGCCCAAGGCGCGCGGCTGGCGATCTCCGGATCGAACGCTGGCAAGCTGCGCGCGTTTCGTGAGGAGCTCGACGAGCATCGGCCGCAGTCGGTCCAGGAGCTCGATCATGTCGCGATCACGTGCGACTTGTCCGATCCCGAGGCCGTCGAGAAGCTCGTGCCTGCGGCAGTGGATTCGCTCGGCAAGATCGACATTCTCGTCAACAACGCCGGCATCACGCGAGACAATCTCGCGATGCGGATGAAGGACGAGGAGTGGGACGCGGTGATCCGCGTCAATCTCGAGGCCGCGTTCCGGCTGATGCGCGCAGCCAGCCGTCCGATGATGAAGGCGAAGTTCGGCCGGATCATCACGATCACCTCGATCGTCGGCACGACCGGCAACCCCGGGCAGATCAACTACGCCGCAGCCAAGGGCGGGCTCACTGCAATGTCGAAGAGCCTTGCGCAGGAGCTCGCGACGCGCGGGATCACCGTCAACTGCGTCGCCCCCGGCTTCATCCGCACCGCGATGACCGATGCGCTGTCCGACGCGCAGAAGGATGCGATCAACACCCGCATCCCCGCCGCGCGCATGGGCGAGGGGGAGGAAATCGCCGCGGCTGTCGCGTATCTCGCCAGCCGTGAGGCGGGCTACGTCACCGGCCAGACCCTGCACGTAAATGGCGGTATGGCGATGGTGTAAGCCGCGCCGTTTCGACCCCCTAATAAGGTCCCATGAGCAAAAGCAGATTGCCGGCCTACGGAATACTGGGATACCGAACATGTTCGGATTGCAGTGTTTAAAAAAGGGGAATGGCGATGGGCAGAACCACCAATGACGCTGGTATCAAACTAATTCAGGATTCTGAGGGTCTTGTGCTCCACGCGTATCCGGATCCTGGTACCGGTGGTCAGCCTTGGACTGTGGGTTACGGGCATACCGGCCCCGACGTCTCCAAGAATATGACGATCACCGAAGCTGAGGCCGTGCAGCTTTTGCGCAGCGATCTGGGCATTGCGGAGAAGTTCGTGGCGCACGTCGCGCCCATCGCGACCGACAACCAGTTCGCCGCGCTCGTCAGCTTCGCATTCAACGTCGGGAGGCAGAACCTGCAGACCTCGACGCTCCTTAAGCTGCACAATCAGAAAGACTATACCGGAGCGGCTCACGAATTCGGAAAATGGACTCACGCCGCCGGTCACGTGCTGCCCGGACTGGTCACGCGCCGCGCGGCGGAAGCCAAGCTTTACGCCACGGTGTGAAGGCGGGCGGGATCGCTCACCGATTCGCCGCTGCCGTTGGGCCAGCGGTCGTGGGCCGTGCCGTTATCCCCAGCTTACCCGCGCGTGATCCCATTCCGGCTTGCCCCGGCCTTCACGCACGGTAAGGGAGAAAGACGGATTTCCGGCAGAAATGCGATCTGCTCGGGCCGCCTTCGGGGGATCATGAGGCTGCCATGAAGGCCACTGTAGAACGCGCTACGCTCCTGCGCTGCCTGTCTCACGTCCAGTCTGTGGTCGAGCGGCGCAACACCATTCCGATCCTGTCGAACGTGCTGATCGAGGCATCGTCGGCGGGTTCGGTGAAGGTCACCGCGACCGATCTCGATCTCCAGATCGTGGAGAGCATCGCTGCCAACCGAGTCGATCAGGCGGGCGCGATCACCGTGTCCGCGCACTTGCTGTTCGATATTTCGCGCAAGTTGCCCGACGGCAGCGAAGTCAGCCTCGAGACAGCCGACAACCGCCTGACCGTTCGCGCAGGGCGCAGCCGGTTCAGCCTGCCCACGCTGCCGCGCGACGATTTCCCGCTGATCGTCGAAGGCGAGCTGCCGACCAGCTTCGAGCTTTCCGCCAGCCTGTTCGCGCAGTTGATCGACCGGACGCGCTTCGCGATCTCCACCGAAGAGACTCGCTATTACCTCAACGGCATCTTCATCCACGTCACCGATGATGAGCTGAAGGCCGCCGCGACCGACGGCCATCGCCTCGCGCGTTTCACGATCCCGAAGCCTGCCGGCGCGGAGGGCATGCCCGACGTGATCGTGCCGCGCAAATGCATCGCGGAACTGCGCAAGCTGCTCGAGGAAGTGCTCGACACCAACGTGCTGATCGACCTGTCCGCCTCGAAGATCCGCTTCACGCTGGGCGGCGAGAAAGTGCTGACCAGCAAGCTGATCGACGGCACCTTTCCCGATTACAACCGGGTGATCCCGACCGGCAACGACAAGCTGCTCAAGATCGATCCCAAGAGCTTCTACGAAGGCGTGGACCGCGTCGCGACGATCGCGACCGAGCGGACCCGTGCGGTCAAGATGTCGCTGGATGCGGACAAGGTGACTCTCTCGGTCACTTCGCCCGACAACGGCACCGCCGCCGAGGAAGTCTCCGCGGAATACAGCTCGGCGGGTTTCGAGATCGGTTTCAACGCGAATTACCTGAAGGACATCCTCGGCCAGATCGAAGGCGATACGGTCGAACTGCACCTCGCGGATGCGGGGGCGCCGACGCTGATCCGCCAGAACGACAAGGCCGCGGCGCTGTATGTGCTGATGCCGATGCGGGTTTGAGCGCGAATTCGGGCACTTAAAACAGGCTGTCGGTCCTGCGAAGCAAGGGCCCATCCCGTCTTTTCCCAACGCGATGCTGCTGCAATGACGCGTGATCCGGTGGGCCCCTGCCTTCGGTGGGCCGACGGTGAATTGGTCGGAATTCAGATCGCCCCAACCAACCCATTCTCCCCGCTCACGTCATACGCAATCGCCTTCGCCCCAGGCGACGTCTCCGCATGCGTGCGCTCCAGCTTGCGGTAGCTGAAGCGCCACTGGCCATCGGCGCCTTTTACATAGGTTTCGTGATAGAATCCGAACCCGCGCAGCCACTGCTTTTCTCCGTCGCGGGTCCAGAACAGGTTGTCTTCCATCGCCCAGACGCCGGTGGCATGCGTGCGGTCCTGGAACTCGATCACCGGGGTGTGGCAGTGATGGACGGTGGTGACGTTTTCGAGCTGCTTCGCGTTCGCATCCGCCGCCGCGCGGCCGCCGACGATCGGGTTCGGGCCGATCGACATCGCGACGTAATCGTCGGTGTGCTGGCGGGCGTAAGTGTCCCAGTCCTTCAGGTCGACCGCATGGTCGCGCCGCGCCTTGAGATCGTAGATCGCCTGCAGTTCGATCAGGCGTTCGAGACCACTCAGCGTGTCGATGGTGTCGGCGTCTGCCATATCAGCTCTCCTTGAAGCGTCGCACCGCGGGTTCAGCGCCGGGGCTGACGTATTGCTGGATGTCGAACCTGCCCTCGACCAGCGCGCGCGACTTGGGGATCGAATCGAGCACCCACGGCGCCGCCATGTGCGCGGCGTGCGCGGCGGCATCGTGGTAGACTTCGACCACGACGTAGACATCGGGTTCGTCGGCGCTCTTGCCGAAATCGTAATACGCGACCCTGGGCTCGCTCGCCAGCGTCAGGCCGCGCACTTCGGTCAGGAGCGCCTCGTAAGCCGCGGCGTTCTCGGGCCGCACCGTCACGCGCGCGATGAAGGTGATCATCAGTCGGCCGCGGCAGGCTGGCCGAGCACATGGTGCGCGCCTGGCAACCGCTCGTGCGCCGATTCGATGATCCGCCGCACGCCTTCGCGCACCGAGACCTTGCTGGGGCCGAGCAGCTTTTCCATCTTGGTCACGTCGGCGGCAATCGGCCATGAGCCTCCGTTCTCCGCAAAGATCGGTTCCTTGCCGACCATCTCGCCGGCGATCCGGCAGTAGTCCTGGGTGGTGATGATCTCGGACCCACCGACGTTGATGGTCTCGGCGCCGACTTTTGCGATGCCTGCGGCGGCGATGGTCTTTTCGACGTAATCGTCCTCATACAGCGGGGTGTGCCAGTTCTTGACGCCCGGGTAGACGCTGACCGGCTCGCCGCGCAGCACCTGATCGACCCGCTGGGTCACGCCGCCGCCGCGCGGGCCGTAGAACGAGAAGATGCGCACCAGCGTGACCGGCAGGCCGTAGTCCTCGGACAGATGCTTGAGCAGGTATTCGGCGCCGATCTTGCTCGCGGCATAGTTCTCGCCGCCGCTGTGCAGGCCGTAAGGATCGTCCTCACGCAGCGGCCGCTCACCCTGGTACTCGTAGAGCGAACCGGTCGAGCCGTGGACGAACGCCTCGGCATCGCGGTAGCGCCGCGCCAGACGGCCGGTGCCGCCGGTGTTGACGTCGTAAGCCTTGTTCTTGAACTTGGGCGGCAGCACCGCGTAGTTGATCACCACGTCGACCGACTTGGGCAGCGAGGAGAGATCTTCCTCGGACAAGTCGAACGAGATCGCATGAGCACCCGACTCCTTGATCTTGCGCTTCTGCTCCGGGTCCGAATAGCGCGCGAGCGCGAAGACTTCGTTGTTCTTGGCCAATTCGACCGCGACCGGAAGCGCGACGAGTCCGCTCGCACCGGTGACGAGCACGCGTTTGCCTGACATTTGTGCCATCGGGTATCCTCTCTCGTTCATTTTTTTGGGCAGCTGCCTAAATCATGTCGTGAGAGCGAAAGGCTGTCAAGCGCTCGCCGGCGTGGGCCAGGGCGCGCCGTCCTCGACGTAGGCGATGAACGCGTCGATCCAGAGCAGGGTCTCGTCATGCCCGCTGTCGACACCGAGCACGGCGTCCATGGCGAGAAGACGCGAGACCGCCAGCGTCAATATCGACAGAACCATCGGCGGCAGCTGCGCGCCGCGATTGCCGGCCTCCTCGACCGCGCGCCCGATCACTGCCGACTGGAGCAGGCGAAGGCGCTGGCTTGCGCGGGCAATCTCGGTCCGCAGCATCCGGCGATGCGTGGCCAGCGCGTTCAGCTCGAGCGTCATCGCGGTGTTGGTCGAGTCCATGCTGAACTGCCACAACGCGCGCAGCGGCTTGCGCGAGGCCAGGACCCGGGTGAGCTGGGCGAAATGCTCATCCTCGAATCGTTTGTAGACCGCGAGAAACAGCTCATCCATCGTCTTGAAATAATAGTGGACCAGCTTGGACTTGAGCCCTGCCGCCGCTGCTATCCGGCGTGAGCTGATCGCGGCGTAGCCCTCGCTGCGCATGATCTCGATCGTCGCGTCGATGATCGCGGAGCGTGTCTCCGGGAGGTCGGGACTGCCGGGAGGCGTCCTGCGATTTTCGGCGGCTCCGGGCGCTGCGTCATCGCTCACTCATTGACTCCCGGTTCTGCCAGATATTAGGCACGTGACCAAAATCACGGGCTTCCTGGAGAGCAGACATGATCTTGGCCTTTCATGCAACGAAGCTGGTCGTGCACGATGTCATGGCTGCCGAAAAATTCTATGAGGCGATCGGTCTTACGGTCGTCGCGCGCAATCTCGGCGGCGAGGGCGACGTGCGCCAAAAGCAGTCGTGGATGTCCGTCAGTGGAGACTCCGCCTCGCACATGCTGATCCTCAGCCAGTTCGTCGAAGTGGCCGCGCCGCTCCTGCCTGCCTATCCGCGAGAGGTCTGGCTGGCGTTCAACGTTGCCGATGTCGACGGCACGATCGCCTCGGTCGAGCGCGCGGGTGGCAGCGTGCTGCGGCTGGGCGAAGATCGTCCCGAACACGGTGTCCGCGCGGCGGTGGTGGCCGACAACGAGGGCCACATCATCGAGATCGTCGGTCCGATCGCTGACGGTGTGGCAGTGGCCGACCCTCTCGCCCAGGGACAAGCCGCGCCGTCATAGCCGCTGCATGACGCCGCGATCGGCTATCAGATGAACGCTTTCACGTCGGCCACGAACCGCTCGAACTGGTCGTGATGCAGCCAGTGGCCGGCGTGCTCGTAGACCTTGAGCGTGGCGTCGCGGAAATAGGCCATTCGGCCGTCGTCTTGCGGGTTCGAAACGAAGCTGTCGGTGCCATAGAACATCAGCACCGGGCAGGTGATCGCGCCCCACAGTTCGTGGATCCATTCGGTCCGTGGCTGGCTCGGCGGCCAGACGTTGAGATAGTTGTCGAACTTCCAGCTCCAGGTGCCATCCTCGTTGCGGCTGGCGCCGTGGATCGTCAGGTGCCGCGCCTGCTCATCGCTGAGGAAGGCGTTCTCCTCCTTCATGCGCGCATAAGCCGCCTCGAGCGTCGGATAGCGGCGCGGCAGCCGGGCGGCCGCCTGGCGCCGGCTGGAGATCCATTCGCGCAGATTGGCCGCGTGGTCTTCCCCGGCGCGCTCCGCCAGCATCTCGGCGGACAGGCCGAGCCCCTCGATGTTGACGAGCTTGCGGACCTTGTCGGGATAGAGCCCGGTATATTGCGCAGTGATGTTGCCGCCCAGCGAGTGGCCGACGATCGTTACCTCGTCGCAACCCAGTTGATGCACGAACTGGGCGAAATCATAGACGTAGGAATCCATGCTGTAGCTTCCGTCCGGCGACCATGCGCTGTCGCCGTGCCCGCGCAGATCGGGGGCCATCACGTGCCAGTCGTGACGCAGCGTCTCGGCGAGCCAGTCCCAGCTGCGGCAATGGTCGCGCCCGCCGTGCTGGAGGATCAGCGGCGGTGCGTCCGGGTTGCCCCAGTCGACGTAGTGCAGCCGAAGCCGCTGCGAGATGAAGCTGTGCGAGACCGGGCCGGCGAAATCCATCGCCGCGGGATGCCTGCGCCGGTGCGGTGCGTCAATGCGTCGTCGGGGATCGCGTTCGGGCGACGCGGGATGGAGGCGGCCGATGCTGTACTAGTGTTCAACTCTTGCGTCCAAGCGCCGTGCCAAGCATAGGCTTTGTTGTCTCGATGTCAGGAAATCTGGCGTCGGCGGTCTCTTTCGAACCGAGCCGCACACCCTATCTACCCGACCGGAGGGTTTTGAATGACTGAGCATACCACCCGCATGCTGATCGTCGGCTCCGGCCCTGCTGGCCTCACCGCGGCGATCTACGGCGCGCGGGCCGGCCTTCAGCCTATCGTCGTGCAGGGGCTCCAGCCGGGCGGCCAGCTGACCATCACCACCGATGTCGAAAATTATCCGGGCTTCCGCGATGTGATCCAGGGTCCGTGGCTGGTGCAGGAGATGGAGGCGCAGGCGGTCCATGTCGGCACGCGGATGCTGTGGGACACGATCGTCGAGATCGATTTGACCGGGCCCAGGTTCACCGCGATCGGCGACAGCGGCGATACCTACGTCGGTGACACGCTGGTCATCGCCACCGGCGCGCAGGCCAAGTGGCTGGGCGTTCCGGGCGAGCATGAACTCGGCGGCAAGGGCGTGTCGGCCTGCGCGACGTGCGACGGCTTCTTCTATCGCGGCAAGAAGGTCGTGGTCATCGGCGGCGGCAACACCGCGGTCGAGGAGGCGTTATACCTGACCAATCACAGCCACGACGTCACGCTGATCCATCGCCGCGACAGCCTTCGTGCCGAGAAGATCCTGCAGGACCGCCTGTTTGCGCACACCGGGATCACGGTGCTGTGGAACAAGGGCATCGATCACTTCGTCGCGCACCCGGAGGATGGCCATCTCAAGGGCGTGAAGCTGATCGACACCATAACCGGCGAACACAGCCTCTATGAGACCGACGGCGCGTTCGTCGCGATCGGTCATGCGCCCGCGACCGAGTTGTTCAAGGGGAAGCTGGAGCTCGATGCGAACGGATATATCGTGGTCGAGCCGGGCACGCCCAAGACCGCGATTCCGGGTGTGTTCGCTTGCGGCGACGTGATGGACCATACGTATCGGCAGGCGGTGACGGCCGCCGGCACCGGGTGCATGGCCGCGCTGGATGCGGAGCGGTATCTGGCCGAGCGCGAATATCTCGCAGAAAAGGCGGCGTTCGCGGAGGGGTGATATCCCACCTCTCCCATCGGGGAGGAAATTAGAGCGAATATCCCCCGTCGCTGACGAGCACGGTTCCGGTTATCTGGGTGGCCGCGTCGGACAGCAGAAATCCGATCTGGCCGGCCACCGCGTCAGCCGTGGCGAAGCTTCCGAGCGGGGTGCTTTCCGCCGCAAGCTTTGCCTTCGCGCCTTCCTCGCCGAGATCGGCCTTCAGCGTGCGGAACTGTTCGGTCTTGGTCCAGATCGGCGTGTCGACGCGCCCGGGCGCGATGGCGTTGATGCGGATGCCGTCCTTGGCGTGCTCACCGGCGGTGATCCGCGCGAGGTGTGCGATCGCCGCCTTGGTCGTGCCGTAAGCCGAAGTACCCGGCAGTGGCCTGATCCCGGCGACCGAACTGGTGAGCACGATGCTGCGGCCGGTTCCGGTCCGCGTCATCACGCGCAAGGCCGCGCGCAAGCCGAGGAATGCGCCGTCCAGGTTGATCGCGTGCATCCGCTTCCACGCGGCGAAATCCTGATCGACGATGGGAGTACCGTCGGCAATGCCGGCGTTGAGCAGCGCGTGATCGAGGCGGCCCAGCCGGGCTTCGATGTCCGCCCAGAGCGCCTCGACGGCGACATCCCCGGCGATGCGCGTCACCCGGCACGCGAGATCGAGCGCATCGAGCCCCGCGCCGTCGAGATCGACCAGAACCAGTTCCGCGATTCCGCGTGCGTCGAGCCAGTGCGCGGTCGCGGCGCCAATGCCCGATGCGGCGCCGGTGATCAGAGCGGTGCGACCTGCGAAATCGAAATCCATCATCGGCTCAGCTTACCTCGACCCACAGCCGGGTGATCCGCGTGGTCTTGAGCAACCACACGCCGCCGGCCTTCTCGTATGTCTCATGGTAATGACCATAGCCGGTGAGCCGCGTGAAGGGGCCGCCCGGCGGAATGAAGAACCTGTCGGTGAACACCCAGATGCCGGTGGCGGTGGTCTTCCCGGTGACCTCGATCTCGTACTGATGGCCCTGATGCACGGTGACGACGCGCGGCTCCTCGAGGTTTCCGGTCTGCCACGAATCGCGTCCGCGCATCACGACGTTCATCTGCGGCATGTGGTCCACGCCGGTCAGCGGATCGGTGCAGCATCCGCGGTAATCGAGCTCGCAATCCTCGGCGAGGATCGAGCGCACCAAATCGCCATCGGCCGTGTCCACTCCGCGCCAGTATTTGGCCTTGAGATCGCGAACCGCCTCGATCGCGGCCAGTCGGCGTCTTGTGCCCATCATCCCTCTCCCGTCGTTGCGGGGAGGATAGGTGGGCTCAGGCAGCGTTGTCGATGCCGAGTTCGCCCAGCTTGCGGTAAAGCGTCGAGCGCCCGATTCCGAGCCGGCGTGCGACTTCGGTCATGCGCCCGCGGTAGTGGCTGATCGCAAGCCGGATGACATCGCCTTCGATGTCGTCGAGCGGACGCAAGTTGCCGTCGCTGGTGTAGAGCGGAACGCCGACCCGGCCCGGCAGCGTCGCGGTCGCCAGCGCCTCGCGCGGGCGGTGGACGCCGCCCGATTCGAGCCCGGGGAAGGCGCCCGGGGTCAGTTCGCCGCCGCCGCTCAACACCGCCGCACGAAACAGCGCGGAGTGAAGCTGGCGGATGTTGCCCGGCCAGTCGTAGCGCGAGAGCAGCGCCAGCGCCGCGTCGGTTGCCTGGACCTGGCCGATCCCGGGAACGCGCGCGAACTGCGTAAGGAAGTGGCGCGCGAGGGCCGGAATGTCACTCACACGCTCGCGCAGCGGCGGCAGCGTGATCGTGGTCGGAACGAGCGTTTCGAGCAGTTCGGGCAGAAACCGTCCGGTCTCGGCCAGCGGACCCAGGCTCGCATTGGTGGCGACGATCAGGCGGACATCGACCCGCGCGCCGTAAGCCGCGCCGATCGGCCGAACCGCGCGTTCGCGGATGAATTCGAGCAGGCGCTGCTGCAGCGGCAAAGCGAGGCGTTCGATCTCGTCGACCACGATCGTGCCGCCGTCGCACTGCTGGATTGCGCCGATCGCGCGATCGAACGCGCCTGCGAACGCGTTTTTCTCGTGCCCGAAAAGCCGCGATTCGATCGCGCTCGCCGGAACCAGCCCGGCGTTGATGAAGTGCAGCGGCTTTTGCGCGCGAAGGCCGGCCGCGCGGAGCTCGCGGATCAGGTGATCCTTGCCTGTGCCCGGTTCGCCCGCGACCAACACCGGACCGGTCTCGCGCGCCGCTTTCGCGGTGACGGCAAGAACCGCGCGGAAGCCCGCAGTGGTGCCGATCGACGCGTCGGAGCCAGGCTCGGCGTCGTCCTTTTCGGTCAGCGTCGCGGGCCCCCAGCCGGGTTCGCCCGCCCGCTCGATCGTGCGCAGCGCGGCGACGATCCGTTCGGACACCAGTGGCTTGAGCAGGAAGTCGTCGGCGCCCTCTCGCAGCGCATCGATTGCCTGGTCGTGGCTCGCGCACAGTACCACGACCGCAGCTTCGCCGGTCCGCGCCCGCAGCGCATGCAGCGTACCCGCGATGCTCTCGCGCCGGTGCCCCAGATCGATCCAGATCGCCCGGCGCGGCGGGCTTCGCGGCTCAGTGCCCAGCGGCGGGGTTGCGGATGCGTCGCGCAGCAACAGCGTTTCCCAGCCTTCGCGCGCGGCGAGCGACGCAATCTGGCGGGCCTGCGCGGGCTCCGCTCCAACCAGTATCAACATCCGGTCTAGCCCCTCCGACATGCGGCCCACTTGCTCCCTGTGACGGAGATCGGGGTTAGCAGGCGCGGGTAAAGGCGGACTTAAGCGGCAGCGTTAATCCCGCTTAGCGCTTGAGCGCGGCGGCGCGCGTGTTAGAGCGAATTCTCGTAACACGCACTTTTTCGGGGAACGTGAGCCCATGGCTTCGCAAGATATTCGAGCGGCGGAAAAAACCTACGGCAGCTTCATCGCCATGTTCAAGTACGGCGCGATCGCGGTCGCGGCCATCGCCGCGTTCGTCATCTTCCTGATCCACTGATCCATCCGGGTGCCTGAACCGATCCGGATTGCCGTCCTGCGCGAGCGGGCGGGCGGAGAGACGCGCGTCGCGGCGACGCCGGAAACCGTGAAGAAATTCATCGCGCTGGGTGCGCGCGTCGCCGTCGAGGCGGGGGCCGGGACCGCGGCATCGATCCGCGACAGCGATTATGTCGCCGCTGGCGGCGTGGTTGCGCCGGTGGCCGACGTTGTGGCGGGTGCCGAAATCGTGCTCGGCGTACAGGGGCCGACACCGGAATTGCTGACCGGCGCAAAGCCCGGCGCTTCGATCGTCGCGGTGCTCGATCCGTTCGGCCAGCGCCCGCAGGTCGACGCTTACGCCGCCGCCGGGTTCGAGGCGCTGGCG
>CAJCHR010000099.1 GCA_903970225.1 Actinobacteria bacterium 21-64-8
CGGTCAGCGGCCATCCATGCGAGAGGGTCACGACCGGGCCCCGGCCCCAGTCCTTGTAGAAGATCTTCGTGCCATCCTTGGTGGTTGCGAACGACATCGGCTGGGTTCCTGTCTTGGTGGACGCGGCGAAAGTCGCCGCGGGAAGCGAAAGAGCCGCAGCGGCCACGCTGGTCGCGGCGAGAACGGCGCGGCGATTGGCGAGGGGATTAATCGGGCTCACGGTAAGGCTCCTCGAAGGAAGGCGTGAAAAAGGGCTGCGCGTCAGTCAAGTGTGAGCAGACCCAGCGGCCAAAGCGGGCCGATCGGGATCAATTCAAACGCCATCATCCCGGCGACGCCAAGTGGCAGCGCCTCGAGCAGCGCGAGCGCTTCGGCAGGGTCGGTTACGTTCATCAGGAACACCGGGCCCTCGCCGTCGCTCCGCGCGAACCACTGGTCGATCTTGCCCTGCATATGCAGCGCCATCGTCGCGCGCGCTTCGAATGGCATTACCGGTCCACGCTTCTCGGGCGGGGCCTTGTCGGTCCAGCGGCCCAGCGCGAGCACGCGTGTAACCGGCACCGCCTGCAGCTTCTTGACCGTTTCGGCGCTCGGGGGATTGGTATTCATGACAGGATCTCCTTGGCGACAAGTTTGGGTTCGTCCGATTGCAGCCAGTGACCGGCCGGGATCGGGTGAAAGCTGCCATGCTTGAAGCGCGCAGCGCGCTCCTCGCCCATCGGCGTGGTGAGGTAGGGATCGAACGTTCCCCAGATGACCTTGACCGGCATATCGAGCGCCGCGACTTCCGCCAGCCGACCGCTGTTACGCGTGAGTTCCGCGTAAAACTGCGCTGTCATCTGCATGAACGCGGGCCCGGCGCTGGGCTGGCGCGTGAAGTTGTCGGCGATCAGCGGTCCGATAACGCTCGCGAAGTGATCGCGCTGGACCGGCGGCAGGCTCTCGGCAAAGCGCCCTTGCTGCCATTCGAGCAGCCATCCGAACTGCTGGGGGCTGGTCGCGAACTTCCCGGCCAGTGCCGCCAGCTGCGGATCGCCGAACAGGATGATCATCTCTGGCCAGAGCGCCAGCGGCGACGCGTCGAACGCCGAATTGAGGATGCACAGTCCGGCGGTCTTTTCAGGGTGCGCGATCGCGAAGTTCACACCGACGATGCCCGAGGAATCGTGCGGGACGAGCACCAGTTGATCCAGCCCCAGATGCTCGGCCACGGCTTCGAGATCTCCAAGCTGCTGCGCGAAGCTGTAATGTGCGCCCGCCGGCTTGTCGGACGCGCCGAAGCCGAGGAAATCGAAGGTGACGACACGTCGGCCGACACGGGTCAGATGCGGGATCAGGTCATCGTAGATGCCCAGATTGTCGGGAAACCCGTGCATGAGCACGAGCGGTGGGCCCGCTCCGGGAAAGTCGCGGGCGTAGATGTTGCCCTGGCCGTTGGAAATGCGATGCTCGAGAAACGCGGGCGCGGCGATCACGGAGACTTCCTTGGGATGGCCGATCGATATGATGGAGGACCTCTCGGTCCGGTTGTGCCACATCGTTCGGCGGGGCGATGATGCTGGACTATCATCGCCTGCAACCCGCCCAAATGTCGTATGTCCCTCCTTTCCGGCCAGAAGGAACGCGCAGTGCTGACGATCGGATTTATCGTGACCCCGGGGTTCCCGATCATGAGCCTGGCAGCCCTTTCAGTCTTCGAATTCGCGAATCTGGAAGGCGCGATCGGTGGCTATGACATTCAGATCCTGTCGGAACATGGCGGCCCGATCGCCACGTCTTCGGGCACGCCGGTGATGACGCAGCCCTTCGCCGGCACGCGGTTCGATACCGTGATCGTCGGTGGCAACACCGAGATCGTGCCGACCTCGCCGGCGTTGATAGCGTTCCTCGCCGACGCATCTTCGACCTCGCGCCGAATCGCGTCGATCTGCACGGGTGCGTTCGCGCTGGGTGAGGCGGGTCTACTTCATGACCGACGGGTCACCACGCACTGGATGTTCACGCAAGACCTCGCGGCGAACTACCCCGATGTCGTGCTTCTCGAAAATCGCCTTTTCGTGGTCGACGACGGCGTCTGGACCGCCGCGGGCAACAGCGCGGGCATCGATCTGACCTTGTGCATGCTCGAGAACGACTACGGGATCGACGCCGCGCGAACGGTCGCGAAGATCATGGTCATCGATTACCAGCGCGCTGGCGGTCGCCCCCAACATTCGGCGCAGCAGGCGATCGATCCGCGGTCGGACCGGATTCAGGAAGCGCTGGCCTACGCCAAGGCCAATCTGACGAAGCCGCTGCTGGTCGAGGACCTGGCGCAAGCCGCGGGGCTCAGCCAACGCCAGTTCAGCCGCGCCTTTGCCACCGAGACCGGCACCACCCCGGCCAAGGCGGTGGAGAAACTTCGGCTCGAGGCTGCGCGGCTGATGCTGGAGCAGAGCAAACACACGATCGACGTCATCGCCGCAGAAACCGGCTTTGCCGACACCGAGCGCATGCGGCGCTCCTTTTTGCGCGCCTACGGCCGCCCCCCGCAATCCATCCGCACGTCCGGGAAGGTCCAAAATCGAGCAGAACTGGCGTAGCAGCCGAGCAACTCTATTCGCGGCGCCATCCGCTTGGCGTTTGCCGGCCTGATCCAGGTCCGGTCGTTCGAAGCCTTCCGACGCTTTTCGACTTCTTCCTTTGATTCAGCTTCTGGTCTCGACGCCGACAGCCGGCGCGTGAGGGCTCCCGGGGCAAACGCGGAAGCCCTCCTCAAAGAAACGTACTGCGCAGTCCCAGCTCAGATCTGCGCGATACCGCCGTCAACAAAGACCTCGCTTCCGGTCATGAAACTGCTGTCCTGAGACGCGAGGAACGCGGCCACCGCTGCCGTCTCGGCCGGATCCGCGACGCGCCCCAGCGGCGTGCTGGCTCCCAGTTCTTTGAAACCCTCCTCACCAACCGCCGCCATCGCGAGTTCAGTGAGCGTCGGCCCGGGCGAGAGGACGTTGACCCGGATGTCCGTCCCGCGCAGATCCTGGGCCCATCCGCGTGCGAAGCTGCGGACCGCCGCCTTGGTGGCGCTGTAGACGCTGAAACTCGGCAGCCCCGTCGATCCCGCGCTTGATCCAGTGAGGATGATCGAGCCGCCCGCGCCCATCAGCGGCAGGCCCTTCTGCACAGTAAAGAGCAATCCCCTCACGTTGACGTCAAACGCCCGGTCGTAATGCTCGGGTGTGATCTCGCTGAGCGGCGAAAGCTCGCCGAAGCCGGCGTTGGCGAACAAGATGTCCAGACCTCCTCGCTCCGCCTTCACGGCCGCGAAAAGCCGGTCCAGATCGGCGGGTTCGGTCACCGATCCGGAGACGGCGCGAGCCTGCCCGCCGAGCTGCCCTAGCGCAGCATCGAGCGCTTCCTGCCTCCGGCCGAAGAGGTAGACGAACGCGCCCTCCTCG
>CAJCHR010000100.1 GCA_903970225.1 Actinobacteria bacterium 21-64-8
GATTAGTTGCGCAGCGCCAACTTGGTGTTCGTGGCGGCAACTTGCGCGGCGAGGCTCGCCTTGAGGTCGCTTTGGCATTTCAGCGGCCCGAGACGGCTACCGGTCACGATCTGATCGGCGCACATCGCATTCGCGATATGGTCGATGCGGCGGTCCAGCGTCTTCTGACCTTCTGGGGTCGAGAGGTTGAGGTCAGCCCAGCTGAGCTTCATGTCACCCGCAAATGCCGGGGCAGAGAACAGCGCGGCGGTCGAAAGTGCGGCAGCGGCGGCGGCGACGAGATAGTGGTTCATGGTGAGATTTCCCTGTCTTGGAGGAGATGTTCGCAGCTGGTTGGTCGCTGCATGCATTCTCCTTAGGCAGGGGTTTCGCGGCTTTCGCGCCTGTCTCGATCAAGCCTCTCCTAGCGCCGACAATCGTCCGGGAGCGCCGACGAACCGCCGAGGATGGTCTGCGAACGACATGACGCTGCGCGCGGCGGTCACGTTACCGTGTGTCGTGCCGGGAACAGACCGCGTGGTCGCTCGCTTGCCAGCATCAGACCGCCGAGACAGACCCCGAACGATCGGCTAGGAGCCAGCGCCGTGAAGCTTCTCCATTTCAGCGACATCCACTTCGGCCTCGAAGACCCGCGCGCTATCGCCTGGGCGGCGGACTGCGTCGCGCGCGAGAAACCCGATGCCGTGGTGATCACCGGCGACCACACGATGCGTGCTCGCCGCCGTGAGTTCGCCGCCGCGGTCCGCTGGATCAGCGCACTGCCTGCGCCGGTCACGGTCGGGGTGGGCAACCATGACCTGCCGTACTTCAACCTGCTCGAACGGTTCCTCGACCCTTACCGGCGCTTCAAGGGGATTGAGGCGCTGGTCGAACGCAAGCTCGATCTGGGCGATCTGGTGATCGTGCCGCTTAAGACGACCGCCCGCGCGCAGCCGCGGTTCAACTGGTCGAAAGGCTGGATTTCGGAAACGGCGCTGGACCATGCGCTGGCCGAGATCGACGCGCTGCCCGAGCATGCTCGCGTGCTGGTCGCATCGCACCATCCGCTGGTCGAGACCGGGACCAGGGGCACCGCGCTGACCCGCCATGGTCACCGTGCGCTAGAGGAGCTGGCCAAGCGTTCCAAAGTGCTCGGCGTTCTGAGCGGGCACGTGCACGATCCGTTCGATCTGACCGCCCAGACCGATTTTGGCCCGGTGCGGATGATCGGCGCCGGAACGTTATCAAAGCGACTGCGCTCGACTCCGCCGAGCTTCAACGAGCTGATCATCGACGGTCGCACCATCACGGTGCGCGCACGCAACCTCGAGGAAGTCGCGACGATCGACATGCTGATCGACGACGTGCCCGAAAATGCGCTGCCCCCACGGTTGCCGGGCGAACCGGTGGCGACGGTTGGGCATGTCCCGGAGATCGATCCGCCCGTACATTGAGGCGGCGCGGTCTGCCTTAAATCTCGGGCAGCGTCTGTTCCGCAAAGCCCCAGCCTGCGAGCGCCTTGGCCTGCGCACGCTTCAGCAATGCTTGCGCATCGCCGATCGCGAACGGATGCGCGTCCTTCATGTCCGCCAGTTCCGGCCAGGCAATCGGGATTGCCACCGGTGCGTTGACGCGCGAGCGGGCTGAGTAAGGCATGACTGCAGTCGCGCCGCGCTGATTTCGCAGATAATCGATGAAGATCCGCCCGACGCGTTTGGCTTTGCTCATCGTGGCGACGAAGCGCTCGGGCTCGGCCAGCGCCAGCGCTTCGGCGAAGCGCTTGGCAAAGTCCTTGTGCGCGGCCCACGAATGGCCCGGCGTCAGCGGGACGACCACGTGCACGCCCTTGCCGCCCGAAAGCATCGCGAAGCTGGTGAGGCCGAGTTCGGACAGTCGGTCGCGGATGTCGGTCGCCGCGCTTTTCACGTCGCCGAAGTCGAGCCCTTCGTCGGGATCGAGATCGAACACCATCCGGTCGGGCTTTTCGACGTCGCTCGCGCGGCTGCCCCAGCCGTGGAACTCGATCGTGCCCATCTGCACGCATTGGAGCAGGCCGGTAACGTCATCGAACCACAGGTAGTCCTCGGTGCCGCCGTCCTTTTCGGAGATCGGTACGTGGCGGACGTGATCGCCGATGCTGCCGGTGTCGTGTTTCTGAAAGAAGCACTTTTTCGCACGGCCTTGTGGGCAGCGCACCAGGCTCGCCGGGCGGTCGGCCATGTGCGCGAGCATCAGCGGCGCGATCGCTTCGTAATAGTCCGCGAGCTGGCCCTTGGTCTCGCCGCTCTCGGGATAGATCACCCGGTCGCGGCTGCTGATGGCAACGAGCGGCTCGGCGGCGGGGGCCCTGGCGGGCTTTTCGGGCACAACGTCCTCAGCCGGTTTGTCTTGCCGCAGCCCGAGGAAGCTCGCGTGGCGCACGCGGTTCTCCGCGGTCAGTTCGGCGAACGCGATCTCCGCGACCAGACGGGGCTCGACCCACTGTACCCCGCGCGCTTCTTCGCGCGGTACTTCGACCGGTGCGGTCTTGCGGACGAGTCCGGCGAGTTCCTTGCCGACCGAGTCGAGCACGTCGCCATCGAAGCCGGTGCCGACCTTGCCGCGATAGGCGAGCTTGCCGTCTTCATTCTGCGCCAGCAGCAGCGAACCGAAAGGACGCGCCTTGGCGGTGCTCCTGGTCCAGCCGACGAGAACGAATTCCTGTCGGGCAATGCATTTGATCTTGAGCCAGTTCTTGGACCGCTTGCCCAGGTAAGGCGCGTCGATCCGTTTGGAAATGATCCCTTCCTGACCCGCTGCGCACATCGCCCTGAACAACTTCTCGCCCGCGCCGATCACGTGATCGGCGACATGGATTGGCGGCTTGGCATGGTCGAGCAGCGCCTCGAGCCGCTCCTTTCGCTCGATATTGGTCTGGTGGGAAAGGTCCTTGCCGTCGAGTTCGAGCAGGTCGAACGCGTGGAAGCTCAACGCGTCCTTGTCTGTCTGCGATCCGTGGCCGCGTTTGAGCACCGACTGCAGCGAGGAGAAATCGGGATTGCCGTCCTTGCCATACGCGACGATCTCGCCGTCGATCAGCGCGGGCGGCAGATCAAGCGCGGCGATCTGCGCGACCAGCGGTCCGAACTTCTCGGTCCAGTCATGCCCGTTGCGCGTAAAGACCGCCACTTTGTCGCCGGACGCGGAGATGAGCGCGCGGTAGCCGTCGAACTTGATTTCGTGCATCCACGTGTTGCCCGCCGGCACGGCGTCGACCAGCGTCGCCAATTGCGGCGAGCGAAATGCGGGCAGGGCGGCTGTGCGGGGGGGCTTTCGCTTGGCGCTGTTCTTCGGAGCGGTGTCGGCATTGTGCTCAGCCGCGGCGTTCATTTGCGCGGTGAACGCCTTGCCCTTCTTGCCCGCGAGCGCGAATTCGCCGGCCTTGTCGTTCGCGATCTCCGCCATGGACCGGCCGGTAAGGACGCTGGTCAGGCTATGCTCGACGAGTTGGTCACCCGGCTCGGCGAATTCGTCCGCGACTTTGCGCAGCAGCCAGTTCTCGCGCTTCTCGCCGGGGCGGGGCTTAAGGCGGATCAGGATCCACTCGCCTTTCATCCGCTCGCCGTGGAGGATGAAGTGGAGGTGGCCTTTCTCGATATCCTTGGCGCTCTTGCCGGGTATCGGCTCCCATGTGCCCTTGTCCCACAGCATCACGGATCCGCCGCCGTACTCGCCTTTGGGGATCATCCCCTCGAACTCGGCATAAGCCATCGGGTGATCCTCGGTGCGCACTGCCAGGCGTTTGTCCTCGGGATCGGGGCTGGGGCCTTTGGTGACCGCCCAACTCTTGAGCAGACCGTCGACTTCGATCCGAAAGTCCCAGTGCAGCCGCGTCGCGGCGTGCTTCTGGACGATGAACAGGTTACCGGTGTCGCTGGCCGCGTGTTTGCCTGCGGGCTCCGAGGTTTTCTCGAAGTCGCGCTTACGGTTGTATTCCGCAAGCGGATCGATGCGGGTCTTCGATGTGGTCGCCATGCCGGCCGCGTTCAGGCGCGCTTGCGGCCGCGCGTCGCCGCCGGCTTGTCCGCAGGGGTCTTTTTCGCGGCCGGCTTCTTCGCCGGGGCTTTCTTGGCCGCGGGCTCAACGCTTTTTCCGACATCCTTGCCGCCGCCGCCGACCGATTTCTTCAACGCGGCCATGAGGTCGATCACATTGCTGCCGCGCTTGCCCTCGGGCTCTTCGACATCTTCGAGGATCGTCTTGCCTTTGGCCTTGCTCTTCTTCGCGATAAGCCCCTTCAAAGCATCGACATAGCGGTCGTGGAACACTTCGGGCTTGAACGGCGCCGCCTTCTTGTCGATCAGCGTTGTGGCCAGGTCGAGCAGCTCGGGATCCGGCTTGCTGTCGGGAATTTCGCGGAAATAGCTCTGCGCGGTGCGAACCTCGTCGGCGTAGCGCAGCACTTCCATGACGATGCCGCGCCCACACGGCTTCAGCGAGACCAACTGTTCGCGCCCGCGCACCGAAAGCTGGCCGATCGCGACTTTCTTCGCCGCCCGTAGCGCCTCGCGCAGCACGATGTAGGCCTCTTCGGCCAGATCGTCGGCAGGAACCACGAAGTAGGGCTTGTCGAAGTAGAACACGTCGATCTCGTGGCTATCGACGAACTGCACCAGTTCAAGCGTCTTGCGGCTTTCGATCTTGACCGCCTCGATCTCCTCGTCCTCGAGCAGCACGTAGTTACCCTTCGAGACCTCGAAACCCTTGGCGATGTCCTCGTTGGGCACTGGGCCGACACCTTCGGCGACTTTTTCGTAGCGAATGCGCTTGCCGGTGGGTTCGTGGATCTGGTGGAACGCGATCGCCGGGCCGGATTTGGTCGCCGCGTACACTTCTACGGGAATCGAGACGAGCGCGAGCCGGATTTGACCTTGCCAGTATGCGCGTGCGGCCATCGGCGAAAATCCCTCTGTGTAAGGACTCCCAATCCCCCATGCGGCTGATTCGTTCCCGGCGCCAGTCTGGCGCGAATCAGGCGTTGAAGTGGTTGATGATCGCGGGCTCCAGCGGAGTCCTGAACCGCGCCGTGACGCCGAGCGCGTCACTGCCGTCCGTGGTGATCGAAAACGGCCCCATCGCGCCGATCCAAAGCTCAAGCTCGCCCTCAAGCTCCGCCCGCCGATCGAGCGCAAGCATGCACTCGGCGGTTCCCAGCTGTGATATCATAACCGGCGCACGTACCGCGCCGCTCACGCATTCGCCGAAAATGGTCGTCATTTTACGCAAAGCCCCGTGGATATCCAAACACGCGCGGCGCACGTCAAGTGCCGCGGTGCATCGCGTTCGTGTTTAAACGCCAATTGCGAAACAATGGTTGCAGTCGGCTGAACGTTTTCGACCCCCCATTGATATACGTTTCGATCCTCCGCCGATAACGCGCCGCCGGACAACGGCGTGCACTTCGATCTTGCCGACTGCGACCGTGTCGCTTAGACACTGCGAGTCGCTCCGAAGTTAAGCAGTTTAACATCGGGCGCGCGGCGGGATACGCGCGGACATGAACAGCTCAATCCCGGACGGCGCCGCCGCTCTGGGACCGATGACCAATGGCGAGGCGTCTTTTTCCGGCGCTGTTTCGCCTGCACGGGAACCGCTTGCGGAGCGCGAGCGGCTTGCGCTTGCCGTGGCCGGCGTCGGCGTGTGGGAGTTCGAGCCGAGACAGCGCCGCTTCGCGCTTGACGAGATCGCTCGGCGGTTGCTCGGACTTGGAGGCGAACCGGCGGGCGATTTGCCTGAAGACACCGTGCTGCTGACCATCGCCGCCGATGATCGTGAACGCGTGCGCGAGGCGCTGCACGGCGCGGCCGCGCAGGGTGGGGGCTATGACGAGATATTCCGGGTTCAAATCGCCCACGAGACGCACTGGCTTCACAGCATCGGTCGGGCACCGGACGTTGACGGCAGCGGCCGGCTGATCGGGGTATGCTTCGACGCCACCGCGGAAGGACAGGCGCTGGCCGCACGCGATCTGCTGCTGCGCGAGATGAACCACCGCATCAAGAACCTGTTCGCGGTGATCGGCGGCCTGATTTCGCTCTGCGCGCGCGAGGCGGAAAGCCCTCGCGCACTGGCCGACGATCTCGGCAACCGCATTGCTGCGATGGGCCGCGCGCATTCGCTGACCCAGTACACGCCGGCCCAGAATGCCGGGATCGAGCGCCCGCTCGATCTGCGCGAACTGATCGAGGCGGTGCTGGAACCGGCCCGCATAGGGCATACCATCCTCATCGAGGGGCAGGCGCTTGCCGTGCCCACTGTGATGCTCACACCGCTGGCGCTGATCTTCCAAGAGTGGGCGACCAATGCGGCGAAATACGGTGCACTGGCTGACCCCGCAGGCTCGCTCGCTGTGCGCTGGCATACTGACGATAGCGGCGTGACGGCGATCGAATGGACCGAAGCTTGCGTCCATACCAGAGTC
>CAJCHR010000101.1 GCA_903970225.1 Actinobacteria bacterium 21-64-8
CATTCCTCCATGTTGTCGGCGAGTTCATGGACCCAGAACCGGCGGACCCTCCAGCCAAGGGCAATAAGCGCACGATCGCGCAAACGGTCGGCGAGCTTGCGATTGCCATCCGGATCCGCATGCCAACGGCGCCCGTCGACCTCGACATCCAGCCGCTTTCCCCCAGGATCGAGCGCAAAATCGAGGTAGCGGCCCGCGACCGGGTATTGCGCAACCGGATCGAGGCCGCGCCCGCGCATCGCTTCGAATAGCCGGCGCTCCCATTCACTATCGAATGTCTGCCGAGGTTTCGGCGGCTTTTCGGTCCGGTCGGCCAGTCGTACGAGAAAATCGATGCCGCTTCGCCTGACAAACAATCTGTCACCGAACACCATGCAAAGCGACCGCGCGCGGCTGATCGCCACGTTCATGCGCCGTCGTTCGCGCTTGTAGAAGTTGAGCGTAGATGGAATGACGCCCTCGGCCACAACCAGAGACAACAGGATCACATCCGCCTCTCCGCCCTGGAACTTATCGATCGTCGAGACTCGCAGACCCACCCGCATCTGCTCAGCCTCAGTGATCGCGGCGCGAATCCGCCTCATCAGCAGGCCGACCTGCGCGTTGAACGGCGACAGCACGCCGATGCTGCCTTGGAAGCTTCGGACCCGAACCATCTCTGTCGGCCTAGACCCAACAGTCGTGTCACCAGGGGCCATTTCGATCAGGACGTCGGTTCAGCATGGTGAGGTGGGGGATTATCGAGAGCCCGATATAGCGTTGAGCGATGGACACCCAGAAGTTTGGCTACCTCGGCCACGGGTTTGCCGACCTGCTGGATAAGTTGGCGAGCGTGTTCAATTTGCTCGGCCCCGAGTGACGGGTGTGGCCCGAAACGTATGCCTCGTGCCTTCGCAGCGATACGGCCCGCGCTCGTACGCTCAACGATCAAGGATCTCTCGAAGTCGGCAATGCCGGCGAACACGGTCAGGATCATGCGCCCGGCCGGTGTTGTCGTATCAGCCCACGGTTCGGCGATCGAACGAAGACCCGCCCCAGCGTCCTTTATGCGCTCTGCGATTTCCAAAAGGTCGCGGGTGGATCGGGCCAAGCGGTCCAAGCGCGTGACCGCTACCACGTCACCGGCGCGCAGGTGATCGAGTAAACGCTCCAATTGAGGGCGATCACGCTTTGCGCCGCTGACCTTCTCCTCGAAGACGCGGTCGCAACCAACCCCACGCAAAGTCGCGCGTTGCTGAGCGAGGTCCTGGCCCTGGGTGGACACCCGGGCATAACCGATCAGCGGGCCGGGTGCGGGTTTCTTGGACACGGCAACCTGTCGCACATTATGTCGCAAGACGTTTATCATTCGCGACAAAGATTTGCGACAGGAAAAACCCTGCTTCGTCGGTGCAGGGGAGGAGTGTCGCAGGTCTTACAAGTTTCGCGACAGCCCTTCTTCATGGAATCCCGAACATGCCGGATGACGCCAGCGCCAGCGCCGTCGAAGCGTGGGTACTGACCTTCGCAGACCAGACGCTCGTTATGACCAAGAATAGTGCGAACCGCCTTGGGTTCGCCGTGCTGCTCTTGTTTTACCGGGCGAATGGACGGTTTCCCAAGAAGCCAACAGAGATCGATGACGAGACTGTGGCGCGAGTGGCTCGGCAGCTTGGCGCGGAGCTCGAAGATCGCGATTGGCACGACACGACAAGCCGGACCTGGAAGCGTCATCGGGCCGAGATCCGAGCGTGGCTGGGCTTCCGGGAAGCGACCGTTGCCGACGCCGAACTGCTCGAAGCCTGGCTGCGTGATCGAGTGGCGGCAGTCGGGGCCGTTCCGGACCAACTCGCCGCGCTTCTTGAGACGCGGTGCCGCGAGCTGTCGATCGAGTCGCCCGCACCTGATCGGATCGATCGGATCGTCCGCGCCGCGATCCACGCTCATGATAGCCGTTTCTATACCGATACCGTTGGCCGCCTTGCCGCGGGGACGCGAGAGCGGCTGGAAGCGCTGTTGCGACCCGCCGGCAACGAGTCCGACAATCCGACGCCCGATCCGTCTGGGCAACCGGCGCCCGCGTTGCTTCTGCGGCTGCGCGGCGATCCAGGCAAACCGGGGCTGGCGGGCATCCAGGACGAGTTGGCCAAGCTGGATCTGGTTCGCGAGATTGCCCTGCCTCCGGCGCTTTTCGACGGCGTGCTTCCCCATGAGCTCGATCGGTATCGGCGGCGTGTCGCCATCGAGGCCCCCTACGAGCTCCGCCGGCACCCGGAGCCGGCAAGGCTCACCTGGCTCGCGGCCTTCGTGCATCTGCGCAGCCGGACACTGACCGATGACCTGATCGATCTGCTCATCGAAACCATCCACCACATCGGCGCACGTGCCGAGCATCGGGTCGAGCGCGAACTGCTTGATGATCTGAAACGTGTCGGCGGCAAGCAGAGCCTCTTGTTCGAAGTCGCCGGCGCGGCCCTGGAGAAACCGGATGGCATCGTGCGCGATGTCGTCTTTCCGGTCGTCGGCGAACAGACCTTGCGTGATCTGGTCAAGGAAGCGAAGGCCACAGGTCCAACCTACAGGACCACGCTTCGCACTGTCATTCGGAATTCCTACAAGGGCCATTACCGCCGAATGGTGCCGCAAATACTTCAACGACTGGAATTCCGCTCGAACAATGAGCATCATCGTCCGGTCCTCGCAGCGCTCGATCTCCTGAAGCGTTACGCCGACTCGAAACTACAGACGTTCCCCGCCGAGGAAGTGGTGCCGATCGACGATATCGTGCGCGGACTCTGGCGGGAAGCCGTTGTCGAGAAGGATGCCAAGGGGCAGCAGCGCATCAACCGGATCACCTATGAGATCTGCGTCCTGGAGGCCCTTCGCGAAAAGCTGCGCTGCAAAGAGGTCTGGGTCGTCGGTGCCGACCGATATCGCAACCCCGATGAGGACCTCCCGGCCGACTTCGAGGCGCAGCGCATGCCTTACTATCAGGCGCTGAATCTGCCGCTCGAAGCCGATCGCTTCATCGCCGATCTCCAAACCGAAATGCGCGAGGCGCTCCGGACCTTGGATGCGGGCATGCCATCCAATCAGCTCGTCCGGCTCGGACGGAAGCGGAAGAAAGACGGATGGATCACGGTCACGCCGTTTGACCCCCAGCCTGAGCCGGCGAACCTGATCGCGCTCAAGGCCGAAATCTTCGCAACCTGGCCGATGACCAGTCTCCTCGACATGCTCAAGGAGACCGACCTCCGCCTGAACTTCACCGACGTTTTGAAGAGCTCAACCGCGTACGAGACCCTGGATCGCTCGGTTCTGCGGCCACGTCTCTTGCTTGGCCTCAATGGGATCGGAACGAACGCCGGGTTTCAGCGCATGGCTGGGCTCCAATCGGGCACGACCGCAAAGGATCTCGCCTATGTTCGGCGTCGATACGTTACGGTCGACGCGCTGCGACAGGCGATTGCCATTGTTGCTGACGGCACGTTGCATGCCCGCGATCCGCGGATCTGGGGTGACGGCACGACCGCCTGCGCATCTGATTCCAAGCACTTCGGAGCCTGGGACCAGAA
>CAJCHR010000102.1 GCA_903970225.1 Actinobacteria bacterium 21-64-8
ACGCGTCGGCCTGATAGCGGCTGATCAACAGCTCACGCGCGGCGTGGCACATCACCATCAGCCGGCTGGCACGGCCGATCAGCGCGCGCATGATCGCTTCCTGCTTTTCGTTGGGGTCGGCGAGCACGGTGTGCATCGTGACGACGAGCGGTGCTGCAACGCGGCGTGTGAGTTCGAGAACGTCTTCGCCGCACTCGCCGCCGAAAATGCCGAATTCATGCTGGAGCCAGATCGCGTCGACGCCATCCTGATTCATCCGGCGCGCTGCAAGCGCATACGCAGACGCATCATCGCGCTCGACCTCATAGACCGGATCACGGTGCTCGACGGGATCCTGGCGATCCTGGAGCGCGTAAACGTCGATGGTCACTTCGGGATGAAATTCGCGGAGCTGATCGTGCAGATCCGTTGTGAAAGTGGCGATGCCGCACTTTCTCGGAGCGAAATTTCCGACCAGCGCCACGCGCAGGGGGCGCAGTGCGGTGCGGCGAACGGGCTGATCCTTGGGGATCAGCGAGACAACCCCGTTGCTAACGCTCTCGCAGGCGTTTCGGGATTCAGACGGGTCGAAGAAATGCTCCATATCTTGCCTTCCAACGCGTGCGCCCACGGCACTTGCAGGAATAACTGTTCTGGAGCCATTAAGGTTTCTTGCACCGCAACAAATTTTGTCACGCAACCGCAATCATACGCCAGAATCGCGATCACCGGCGCCCTTAGGCGCCGGGATGCGACAATGTGCAAAATCGAAAAAACGATCGTTGCCGACTTGTCTCACCGAAAATTAATCGGCGCTGGTTCAGTGGCGCGTCTGCCCAATGGGCTCAAGATCGGGAGGAATGGTTTCGGCTCCATTGCAATTCAGCGCGTAACGCACGGCTGCAAGGATCGCGCTCTCGGAAAAGGGTTTCTGAATGATCCCTACCGCCGTCGACGCAGGATCGACGATCTGCGCGGGATTGGCGGTCACATACACCACCATCGTCCCGTACGCTCTCGCGAGGTCCTGAGCGATGACCGGGCCCGAGGGGCCATCACGAAGATTGAGATCGACCAGAGCGATCTGGGGCACATCCTCGATATGATCCAGCGAAGCGCGGTCGGGCACGATCCCGATCACGTCATGCCCCGCATCGCGGAGCATATCCTCCAGTTGTAGAGCGACGAGAAACTCGTCCTCCACGATCAAGATCTTCGCCCCCATCGAGGTCCCCACCTCCAACATGTTCATCATGACATTCAGGCGGCGATCGCCACTCCGTTGTTCGAGTTTGCGATACGCGCCAGTTCGCCGAAGAATGCGTCGATCGCTTCGCCGGAAAGAACGAAGTTGTGACGGAAATCGGGGAGCTGTCCAGATTCGATCACTTGGCTCAACATCGCGCGAGCGCGGCAGATCCGGCTCTTTACCGTTCCCAGCGCAATGTTGCAGATCGAGGCGATCTCTTCGTAAGAAAGATTGCCCGCCGCAACGAGGATCAGCGCCTCGCGGTAATTTGCCGGAATGACTGACAATGCACGCAGCACGTCAGACAATTCGACCGTGCTTTCCTGCGAAGCGGGTGCGCGCAGAATACGCTCGGCGGTCAGTTCGTCGTATTCGCCATGGAAACGGCTGCGACGCGCTTCGCTGTAGAAATGGTTGCGCAGGATCGTGAACGTCCACGCCTTGAAGTTCGTGCCGGCGCTGTAGCGGTCGCGCGCCGCCCAGGCACGAAGCATCGTTTCCTGCGCCAGATCGTCGGCACGGTCACGGCAGCCACACAGCGCGCGAGCGAATGCACGAAGATGCGGCGCGACCTGGGTTAGCGCGCGCTTGAAATCGGTGTCGGAGAGGCTGGTGGTCTGGGCGTCCGTGGTCTCGGTCCGTTCTGCGGTGTCGATGGCCATGCGCTGATTTCCCCAAATGGTGGCAATTCATCGACCCAACGCCAGCCGAAGACGAATGGTTCCCCGCTAATTTGCCAAAATGGTTCGCACAGGGTGCAGAGCAGAGCGCCAAGCCGATCTGACTTGCGAATGATCGAGCCGAAGATACGCCGCCTTTCGATCAGAGAACTTCGCGACGACCATTAAAAGTAAGGCCCCCAAGCTGGAAAGCTTGGGAGCCTTGGGATCGGGTCACCACCGGTTTGCGGGGGGGGGGGCCGGCAGTGACACAGGTAAAACAGGACCGCTGAGCCAAAGTTCCCGGTTATCCAAAAAAACGCGCTCCATTTTGGGATCCCCGGAAAATTCGTGGATTCACCGCGCCGATGGGCGCAAAAAGAGCCGACCAGGGTCGGGAAGACGTTGCAGTTCCCGCCATCCGCTATCATTGCAGGGTCAATGCGCTAGACTCGCGCGCAAACAGATTTCAGAGGTTGCCGAATGTCGCTCGCCGATCAGATCGCCGCCCAGCTTCCGTTCCTTCGCCGGTATGCGCGCGCGCTTACCGGCTCGCAAACCTCGGGCGATGCCTATGTCCGTGCGACGCTCGAAGCGGCGCTCGCCGACAAGGCGCTGCTCGATGAGATCGGCACCGGCCGCGCAGCGCTTTATGGCGCATTCACCCGCATCTGGTCTTCGATCCAGGTCGAGGCCGACGAGCCGCTTACCGAAGGGCTCCACGAACTGGCCGCGCAGCAGCGCCTGTCCGCGATCACCCCCGCGCATCGCCAGGCATTGCTGCTGACCACGCTTGAGGATTTCACCCCGGCCGAGACCGCTCTGATCCTCGATCTGCCGGTCGGCGAAGTGACCGAACTGGTCACCCAGGCGATCAGCGAGATCGAACTGGAGACGAGCACCGACGTGCTTATTATCGAGGACGAGCCGCTGATCTCGATGCAGCTCGAAACGCTGGTCTCCGATCTCGGCCACGAAGTGATCGGTACCGCGGCGACGCGCAGCCAGGCGATCGAGATCTTCAAGTCGCGCCGCGCGGGCCTGGTGCTGGCGGATATCCAACTCGCCGACGGCAGCTCAGGCATCGACGCGGTCGAGGACTTGCTCAAGTTCGGCGACGTGCCGGTGATCTTCATCACGGCCTATCCAGAGAAGCTGCTGACCGGTGAGCGGCCCGAACCGACGTACCTGGTGACCAAGCCCTTCCAGGAAGCCACGGTCCGCGCGGCGATCAGCCAGGCCTTGTTCTTCGGTTCGAGCCGGCCGCTGATCTAGGCGCCCGGCTCGGTCGGGGCAGTCTGGCGCAAGTTGAACTCACCCGGTCGCCGTACCGGAACCTTGAGAACACACTGAACACCCTCGGGCGCGAAATCGAGCGCCACCTCCGAGCGCAGTTCGTGCGACACGACCTTCTCTATCAGATCGAGCCCGAAGCCGCGCCGTGTCGGCGGTTCCACCCGGGGGCCGCCGCTTTCGCGCCAGCGCACTTCGGCGATATCGGGCGCGGCCAGCCGCCAATCGACCGCGATGCGCCCGGTGGGCACCGACAGTGCGCCGTATTTGGCGGCATTCGTCGCAAGCTCGTGAATCGCGAGGCCTAGCGAGAGCGCATCGTTTGGCGCGAGGCTGACCGACGGCCCATCCATCAGGATCTGGCCCTCGTCCGCCTGGATGTAAGGCGCGAGTTCGCTGCGGACGATCTCGCCGACCGCGGCCTCGGTCCAGTCGCTTTGCGAAAGGATGTCGTGCGTGGCGGAAAGTGCGCGCAGGCGGGCGGTCAGGCTTTCGGCGAATTCGCCGATATCGGAGCTGCGGCGCCGGGTCAGCGCAACGATCGAGAGCACATTGGCCAGCGTGTTCTTCACCCGGTGATTGAGCTCGCGGGTCAACTGCGTGCGGATCGTGCTCTGCCGCGTCACCCATTCGAGCAGATTGCGATCCTCCACCGCGCGCCGGGTGATCACGCGCGCCGTCAACATCGCCAGCAGCCCGCCGAGCACGCCGAACGCCAACGCTACCTCCGAAAGGCGGGTGAGCATCCGCGTCCGCTTGCTGCTGACCCGCAGCGTCCAGTCGCGCCCCGCAATCTCGATCTTGCGGTCGATAGACGTACCGATCTCGCCGGGGACCGATCGCATCGCCAGCAGGTTGGCGGGTGCTGCGGCGCCGTCGAAGATCGCCAGCTCGACGTCGCGGCTGCGGTAGACCTGCGCGGCGGCATCGAGGAATTCGTCCGCGCTGAACGGGCTGTAGACCAGCCCGATCACGCTGCGCCGGCCCCCGATCACTCGCTGTACCGGCATGTAGATGACGAAGCCGACCCGCGCCTGATCGCGCGCGTTGGGGATCAGCGACAGCCGCGCGGTCGCGATGGCGCGGCCTAGCCGCATCGCCTGGCGGATCGCGACACGGCGTTCGGGGCGCGACAGCATGTCGAAGCCGAGCACCGGCCGCTTCACCGGGCTGGGCGGAGCGACGTCGATCACCGGCGCGACCAGTGCGGCCGCGGACGCCGGCTTGGGCCACACCGAGAAGTCGGGATGTCCTGCAGCGCGCTGCTCGGCCTCGAACGCCGGGATCTGCGCGGTGGAAATGAGCGGCGCCCAGCCAGTGCTGACCACGGTGTGGGGATCGTCGCGCTGGTAGGCGCTCTCGACGAAATCGTCGAATTCCCTGCTCGTCACCCGCGGGCGCGACGCTACCAGCGCCGCCACCGCACGCAGCTGGGCCACGTTCTCCAGCGAACTGCGCTCAAGCCCCGAGGCTATCTCGGTGGCGTTGCGATCGAGTTCGGCGGCGCGCGCCTGCTGATCGGAACGCTCGATCGCGATCACGCTGGCGGCGGTGCCGATGGCGATGATCACGAACAGCAGGAACGGCCAGCCTCGCGGATAGCGATGAAACCACGCCTGCTTCTGGACCCGGGTCAGAAGCGCGTCGTTCATCGCCTGAACATCGCTGGTGGTCGGCCGCTTGCTCATGGTCATCCCGGTTGCCGCCCAGCCTTTTGCACGGCGGGCCCGTGAATGGAACCTTGTCCCGGATCGAAGGTTCTTTTTGCATACAGGGCCACGCGCGTCCGCTTGACGAGTTCGAGATGTTCGCGAAAGACTGGAACACTGGTGAAATGGAGTGGGCGTTGAGTCATTCGGCTGGACCGACTGGACCGAAAAAGCCGCCGGCTTCGGAACCAGGCATCAAAAAGAGCGATCAGCCGGGCTGGGCCAAAGGCCTGAAGCGGCTCTACGACTCCGTTCTCAATGAACCCTTGCCCGGTGCCTTCGACGATTTGCTGAAGAAGCTGGACAAGGGTGACGATGCCTGACCGGCGCGAAGAGGCGGGTCAGGATCAGGTATTCAAGCGCGACCTGCTGAAAGTGCTCCCGCATTTGCGCGCTTTCGCGCGCGGATTGTGTGGGCGCGCGGACTTCGCCGATGACCTGGTTCAGGAAACCGCGATCAAGGCGTGGGGAGCGCGTGATCGCTTCACCCCCGGCACCAACTTTCGCGCGTGGACTTTCGCGATCTTGCGCAACCATTACCTGAGCGAACTGCGGCGCGCGCGTCATCAGACCGATTATGATCCCGATGCGGCCGAACGCCTGCTGGTCATCGATGCGGAACAGGAAGAAGGGCTACATCTTTCCGACATGGAAGATGCGCTGAAGAAGCTCTCGCCCGAGCGGCGCGAGGCGGTGCTTCTCGTCGGCGCTGGCGGGTTCACATACGAACAGGCCGCCGCGATCAGCGCCTGCGCCGTGGGTACGATGAAAAGCCGCGTCGCGCGGGCCCGCGCAGAACTGACCCGGCTGCTCGCGATGGAACCTGCGGCGCTCAGCGGATCGGACGGCGCAGCCGCGCAACATGCGCGAAAATAATCCTAAAAAGACAAAGCCCCCGAGCCGGCGGGCTCGGGGGCTTCACTAGCACAGTTCGAGCGAAGCCTCAGGCCGGATAAACCCAGGGCGTGCCGCGCTTGAAGTTCTCCGAGGCGAAGTCCCAGTTGAGCAGATTGCCCAGCACGTTCGAGACATACTCGGGGCGCTTGTTCTTCACGTCGATATAATAAGCATGCTCCCACACGTCGATGGTCAGCAGCGGGTTGACGCCGCTGAGCCAGGCGGTGTCGGCGTCATGCGTCGAGATCACCTTGAGCGTGCCGCCGTCATCGACCAGCCAGGCCCAGCCCGAGGCAAAGTGATCAACCGCTTCGGCCTTCAGCTTGTCGAGCAATGCGTCGTAAGATCCGAAAGCAGCGTCGATCGCAGCGGCGAGTTCCGCGCTCGGCGCGCTTTTCTCGAGAGACAGGCTGAACCAGTAGAATCCATGGTTCCAGGTCTGCGCCGACGAATTGAACAGCGGCTTCTTGCCCTGCTCCTTGGCGGCTTTCACGATCTCTTCGACCGAGGCGTTCTCGAGGTCGGTGCCAGCGACCGCGGCGACGACTTTGTCGACGTAGGTCTTGTGGTGGGCGCCATGATGGATCTTGAGCGTCTCAGCCGAAATGTATGGCGCAAGGCCATCCTGGGCATAGGGTAGGGGAACCAGCGTTACGGTCATGATCGTGTCCTGTCGGCGATAGGGGAAACGGTTGCCCGTACTTTCCTATAGCGCGGGCGACATCGGTCAATGGGCTCTGGGTTAACGGCTTATGAGAACGGAAAAAGGATGGCGGACTAGCCGCCATCCTTTCCCTGTATCCTGGCCGATGAGAGCCGGGTCGCGATTACTTGGACGTATCCGCAGCGTCCTTCACTTCGTCCGCCTTGTGCTCGCCCGAGTCGCGCAGAGCAGCGGCCTTGTCGCTCAGGACGCTCGCCGAAGCGTTGTCGGTCGCCGAATCGGCTGCTGCTTCCGAGCTGTCGGCAGCGGCATCCGAAGCGGATTCGATGGCCGCAGCCGTGGTGTCCGCAGCGGTCTGGCCGCCCTTGCAACCCGAGAGACCGAACACGGCCGCTCCTGCGATCATCAGCACGGTAAGATGAGACGCCTTCATTCGGATACTCCCTTTACATATTGTTGAGGCTCAGCCGCTTAGCGGACAGAACCGCGGCGGAAAAGGTTGACGATCGCCAGCAGCACAACCGCGCCGAGGAACGATGCGAAAAGCGACATGATGTCGAAATTGCCGCTGGTGATCGGCGCGCCGCCGATGAGCGGTGTAATCAGGAAGCCGGCGAGCAGAGCGCCGACGATGCCGACGACGACATTGAGAAACACGCCCTGCTGGGCGTCCGTGCGCATCACGATGCTGGCCAGCCAGCCGATGATACCGCCTACTACGAGAACGAGAATGAGGGTCATGGCACTAAACTCCCAAGAGGTCTGTGCCCCCTCAAACGGAGCGATCGGGGGTTGGTTCCCCCGAAACTTTGCGGGATTTAATCGGGAGTTCATGCACGGGCACGGTCGATCGGCGCGAATGCCCTTCGTTTCAGATCAGAACTTCGAGTTCCAGCGACCGCAACAGCATCGCTCGCGCGGTCTCCAGCTTATCCCACAAAGCCGGTCGCTCGAGGTCTTCGACTGCGATCGTCTCGGGCCATTCCCGTTCGATCACGACGGCAATGGAATCGAGCTTCGCGTGGTCAGCGAGAAACCGCGGGTCGATCGTCTCGGGATCGGCAACGACTCGCAGCCGCAGGCACGCGGGCCCGCCGCCGTTCGCCATCGATCCACGCACGTCGACCGGCACAACCCGCCGGATCGGCCCGTTGCGCGCAAGAAGCCCGTCCAACCAAACCGCGACAGGCGGAGTCTCGATCGCTTCCGCCGGCACGATCAGTGCCATGCCGCCTTCGGGAAGCGTCACAAGCTGCGCGTTGAAGAGGTAGGACGAAATCGCGTCGGCAAGGCTCACCGCGCTCGCCGGGACTTCGACGATCTCGACTTCGGGGAGCAGGCGGCGCAGCGCGTCGTAGACTGCGAGCGGGTCGGCGAAAGCCTGTTCATGGACGAACAGGACGCGCTCGTTGGCGACGGCAACGACGTCGTTGTGGAACGCCCCGGCCGCGATGGCTTCGGGCGATTGCTGCGCAAAGATCGTGCGCGCGGGGTCGAGCCGATGCGCGCGCGCAACAGCGTTGCTCGCCTCGCGGTGCTGGCGCGCAGGGAAAGGTCCGCCCGCGACGCCGTAGACGAACACCTCGACGCCGGGCACATCGTGCCCCTCGCATAGCCGCATGTGGTTTGCCGCGCCTTCGTCGCCGAACGGCGGCGGAACGGGCCCGTGCACCACGAAATGTGCCGGGTCGGCGAACGCCAGCTGCAACTGAGAGAGCGTGCCCGGCCACTCGTGGCTGCGGTGCGGCATCGTCATCAAATTGGCGACGCTGAGGTGACAGCGGCCATCGGCGGCGTCGGGCGCCGGCGAGACCGTCGCCGCGTTTGCCGCCCACATCGGCGAGGCGGAGAGCGCATTGGCGACGAGCACCGGGCCTGCAGCATCGGCGGTGGTCGAAAGGCTGGCGAGCCAGGCGCGGTTCGGCCGGGCGTGCGGCACGAACAGGCCCTGCAGCAGCCCCAGATCGAGGTTCGCGCGCATCTTGACGAGCCCTTCCAGCGCCGCCGCGCGCGGGTGAGACATCGATCCATAGTTGCGTGCGGAGGCGAGGTTGCCGAGGCTGAGCCCCGCATAATTGTGGCTCGGCCCGACGAGCCCGTCGAAGTTGATCTCGCGCAAGGTCATCGCAGCACGAAGGTGATCGCGTCGCCCACCGCGACACCGAGCAGCCCCGCGCATTCGGGGTCGATCGTGACCACCTCGCCGTCCTCGCTGATCGCACCCATGGCGCAGCGATATCCGGCGAGGCGGCCTCGCGCCACGAGATGCGTGGGCTCCGCTTCGCCATTCTCGATCGCCGTGACGATCGCAGTCCGCGCGTCCCTGACCGTCGCGATCCGGTCGGTCTGCGCGATCATCGTCGGGCCGCCATCGAAGATGTCGACGTACTTCTCGTAAGCGAAACCCTCGCCCTCGAGCATCCGCATCGCCGCGCGTCCCGAAGTGTGCGGCACGCCCATCACCGCGAGCGCGCTTTCAGCGATCATCGCGGTGTAGATCGGGTGCTTGGGCATCAGGTCGGCGATGAACTGGTTGCCGTTGACCGCGTTGAATTCGTCCGCCTCGCGAAAGCTCATCCCGAAGAAGCGCCCCGCGACGCCGTCCCAGAACGCCGAGTTGCCGGTATCGTCGATCGCGCCGCGGAGCTCCGCAATGGTGCGGTCGCCAAAGCGCGCGCGGTGCGTGGCCATGAACAGGTAGCGGCTGCGCGCGAGCAGCTTGCCGACCCCGCCCGAGCGCTCGCCCGGGATCAGGAACAGCCCGCCGACTTCGCTCGAGCCGTCGAGGTCGGTGGTCAGCTGGAGCAGTTCGGCGCTGAACGTGCGGCCCAGCTCCTTGCTGCGCTGGCTCATCGTCGCGATGCGATAGGAGTAGAACGGCCAGGTCACGCCGATCTGCGAGAACACCTGACAGGTTCCGCGCGCTTCGCCGGTGCCAGCGTGTTCGAGGATGAATACGAAAAGGTCGTCGGCGATCGTCGGCCCACCGTCCTTCTCCGGCTCCCGCGCGAAACAGGTGGCGGCGCGGTCGAGCTTTGCCCGCAGAGTCTTGCGGTCGGGCGGCAGGTTGGTGAACCCGCCGCCGGTGCTCTTGGCCATGCGGTAGATCGCTTCGAGATCATCGAGTCCCGCCGCGCGCACCAGGAAACTCATCGTGTTTCGCCCCGATCGAGCCGGTGCATCACCAGCGCGGTCAGCCGCGCGCGGGCGGCGAGCGATGCCACTTCGAGGAACTCATCCGACGAATGGATCGCGCCGCCGCGCGCGCCCATCGTATCGATCACCGGCACACCGCACGCGGCGATGTTGTTGCCATCGCAGACCCCGCCAGTGTCTTTCCAGCTGATCGGTTCGCCCAGGTCGCCGGCCGCGCGGCTGACCAGATCGAACAGCCGCTCGATCGCGGGCGTGATCGGCTTGGGCGGCCGGTTGAAACCGCCGTGCGCCTCGATCGTGACCTCGTGAATGCGCGTGACGTCGGCAATCGCGCGCGCGATCAGGCCTTCGGCCTCGGCGACATGGAATGCGCCGCCCGGCCGCATGTTGACGTGCAGTACGGCCAGATCAGGCACCATGTTGTTGGGTCCACCGCCCTCGATCCGCGCCGGATTGACGCTGAGCCCCGCGCGCCGGACCGCATACAGCCGCTGCGCCAGATCGGCCGCGGCAACCAGCGCATTGCGTCCGTCCTCCGGGTTGCGACCCGCATGGGCCGAACGCCCGCGCACGACGAATGCGAAATTGCCCGACCCCGGCCGCGCGCGCGCCATGATCCCGCCGGGCAGCGCGGGCTCGTAGGTCAGTGCCGCGAGCTTGCCCTTAGCCAGACTGGCGATCAGCGAGGCGGAGCTTTTGGAGCCGGCCTCCTCGTCGGAGTTGATCAGCACATCGTAGCCGAGTGCAGGGCCGGCGCTCTCGAACGCGAGCAGCCCGGCGAGCATCAGCGAGAGGCCGCCCTTCATATCCGCAGTGCCGGGGCCATTGAGCGTTTCGTCGTCGAGCCAACGCGTCTGCTGGAACGGGTGCGTCCTGGCGAAGACCGTATCCATGTGCCCGGTCAGCAGCACGCGCCGCTCGGCATGCGGGCGGACGCGGAGGACGAAGTGGTCGCCGTAAGCGATCGGCGCGGTGGTGCCGTCGGCCAGGACTTGCTCGACCGGGGCGGGCGGTTCGAGCGTGATTGCGCCGGGAAGCGCGGCGAAGGCGGCTGTCAGCTGCTGCGCCATCGCGGCAACGCCATCGAGATTGCCGGTGCCGCTGTTGACCGCGACCCAGTCGAGCGTGCGCGCAAGGATCGGCGCGAGGTCTATCGCCTCGACCAGCGATGCTTCGCAGGCGGAGAGCGGGCTCATATCGCCATTCCTCCCCGTCGCCCCTGCGAAGGCAGGGGCGCATCCCGGCTCTTCGTTCGCGGCGCAGTCTCGATGACGCGCGATCCGATGGGCCCCTGCCTTCGCCGGGGCGATGGGCATTGTAAGTAAACCAGCAGTTCGGTGTTCACCGCCCGATGACCTTGGCGATCGCCGCTATATTGCCCTCAGCGCTTACCGCCTCGAAGCTCGCGACCGGAAAAGCGCAGTAATCCGCGGCATAATACGCGCTCGGCCGGTGATTGCCCGAATCGCCCAGGCCGCCGAACGGCATGCCGCCGCTCGCGCCGGTGGTCGGCCGGTTGCGGTTCACGACGCCCGCGCGGACGGTGTCGAGGAAGCGTTGCCAAAGCGCATCGTCGGCGCTGATCAGCCCGGCAGAAAGCCCGAAGCGCGTCGCATTGGCGGCGATGAGCGCGGCATCGAAATCCGCGACACGCGTTACCTGCAACACCGGCGCGAAAATTTCCTCGTCGGGCACGGAAATGCCAGTCACGTCGAGGATCGCGGGGCTGACGAATACCGGTCGGCGATTGCCCACCGGCGCGAACGGCTTGATCTCCCGCGCGCCTCGCCTCACCAGTTCCGCGACTTGCGCACGCGCGCCAGCGGCAGCGCGGTCGGACACGAGCGGGCCTATCCACGGCTCTGGCGTCTCGTCCCACGCGCCGATCGGCAGCGCGGCGGCGATGCCCGCAACCTCGGCGATCAGCGCTTCGCCGAACGCGCCTTCGGGCACGATCAGCCGCCGCGCGCAGCTACAACGCTGGCCACTGGTGATGAACGCCGATTGCACGACCACCGCGGCGGCTTCCTCGACATCGCCGTCCCATGCGATCAGCGGGTTGTTGCCGCCCAGTTCCAGCGCGAGGATCACCTTCGGCCGGTCTGCGAACATCCGGCGGAAATGTCCGCCGGTGGCCGCCGAACCGGTGAACAGCAGGCCATCGATGTCAGCCTCTGCCAGCGCCGCGCCGGTATCGCGTCCGCCCTGGACCACCTGGAACACGCCCTCTGGCAAGCCCGCGTCGGCCCAGGCTGCAGCGATCGTGGCGCCGGTCGCGGGTGTCAGTTCCGAGGGCTTGAACACCACGGAGTTGCCCGCGAGCAGCGCGGGGACGATGTGGCCGTTGGGAAGGTGCCCGGGGAAGTTGTATGGCCCGAACACCGCCATCACCCCGTGCGGGCGGTGACGCAGCACGGCGGCGCCGAACGCGGTCGCTTCCTGGCGCTCGCCGGTACGCTCGGCATTCGCGCGGATCGAGATTTCGACCTTGCCGATCATGGTGCCGACCTCGCCGAGCGATTCCCACAAGGGCTTGCCAGTCTCACGCGAGACGATCTCGGCCAGCGCGGCCTTGCGTGCCTCAAGCCCGGCAGCGAACGCGCGGACCCGCTCGATCCGCTCGGCCAGCGGCGTGCGCGCCCAGCCGGGAGCCGCGGCGCGGGCCCTTGCTACGGCGGCGAGGACTTCGGACCGGGTCGCCTCGGGACCTTCCCAGACCACCGCGCCGGTGGCGGGGTCGATCGACTGAAAGGCGCTCATGTCCCCGTGACCGCGAAAATACCGGTCGCGTTGCCGCTGTCGAACGTGAGGTCGAGCATGCCCGTGGCCGGATCGATATCGCGCGTGATGAATTCGTAGAAAGAGCCCGGCACGGTGCGCGCGATCGTGCGGCCATCGGGGAGAAGGAAGTGGCGCTCGACGGTGTCGGCGATAAACGCAGTCTGGCGCACGCGGCAGTTGGCGGACACTTCGACTTCGGCCTTCAGCGGCTTGCCCGCGGCCTTGAGCGCAGTGGCCAAGGTATCGACATCGGGCACGCGCGTGGTCGCATGATTGAACGCGTTGCCCTCGGTAGCGATCCACGCGGCTTCCTTCGAATCGCCGAGCAATGTTTCGTAATCGGCGAGCGTCGCCGCTTCGTGCTGGCGGCCGAACGCGGCAACCAGACCGGGCAGCGCCGCCAGCGCCAGTTCGCGCGGGAGTTCGCCGTCGCTCGCCAGCACCGCCAGCGCCTCTTCCTCGACTGGCCCGAGCGGATCTCGCGAGGTGGCGAACACGCTGATCGCGGCCTCCTGCGCGTCAGCGTTCAGCTCGGCCACGTGCAGTTCACTGACGAAGAATTGCGGGATGCCTTCGGGGAAATCGGCATGCACAAACGCCTTGCCGGTCATGCGCAGGCGCGGCAGCGGATACGTGCCGCCGACCGCGTAGCCGAGCGGCTGGAGGATGCGCGCGAAGGCGGCGAGCCCGCGCGGCAATTGGCCGGTCTCGCCATCGATCGTGCGCAGCGCGCCGTGATCGAATACGATCCGTTCGCCCTTCGCGGCGACTTCGGCGACATAGGCGGCGGCAGTGGGGACTCGCTCCAGCAGATCGGCAAACAGCGCGATGTTGAGAGCGGCCGCGAGTTCAGCGCGGGTGGTTTGTTCGCCGCTGACGCGGATGGCCGGATCGATCGCGAGCACCGCGAGGGCGTATTGCGCTCGCTCAGCGCCGACCGCCGCGGCGACCAGCTGGTGCAGCGCTTGGCCGGTTCCGATGTCTTGAGCCGTCATCCAACAGATTTAGCCCAATAGGGGGCGTGCGCAAGCCTTGGGGCCAAGTTCGGTGAGTGGCCTTCGACAGCTCATGCTGGGCGGGACCGGGCGTTGCAGGGCGAAACAAACCGGATCGACAACCAACGCCCGCTCTGGCTGAGCTTGTCGAAGCCCGAACGCTTCCTTCGCCTCAGCTACCGGCCAGCAATTTTCCGATTGCCACCGCGACCCCATCGTCATCGTTGCTGGTGCTGACATCGCTTGCCGCTCTCTGCACGTGCCCGGCTGCCTGTCCCATCGCGAAGGACCGCGCGGCGCGGGCGAACATCGGCAGGTCGTTGTCCATATCACCGGCGACCGCGATGGCTTCCAGCGGGACATCGTATGCCTTGGATAGCGCTTCCAGCCCGTCACCCTTGTTCGCGGCCGGCGCGGTGAAATCCAGGTAGTAGGTCTGCGAACGGACGATATTCGCGCGGTTGCCGAACCTGGCCTTGGCCTCGCTCTCGATCGCATCGAGCAATGTGGAGTCATCGGAGACCGCGACCAGCTTGTCGACATTTTTGGCAAGCGGTGCGAAATCGGCGACCACATCGGGCTCTATCCCGGCGGACAGCCGTTCGCGATCGGGATGCAGACCCTCTCCCGTGTGCGCATACCAATGCCCGCCGGAGAACAGCCAAGTCTCGCAACGGTCTCCGATCAGCTTCAGCGCTTCGGCCGCGAGATCATCGTCGAGCCGCGCGGCAGAGACGATCGTACCGTCGAGACCGAACAGCGTGCCGCCGTTGAACGCGCCGAATGGCCCCGGAAGTCCGATCTTCTCGGCGATCCATCGCATCCCGCTCGGCGGGCGGGCACTGATCAGGCTCATGCCGATTCCCGCCGCGACCAAACGCCTGGCTGCGGCGATGTTGCCGTCGGACAGCGACTTGTCGTGGCGCACAAACGTGCCGTCGATGTCGGTGACGAACAGGCGGATCGCGCTCATTTGCCGAGTTCGTACCAGTGGCGGCCGTCGCGCGCGAGCAGCACGTCGGCGCCGACCGGACCGGCGCTGCCTGCCGGATAGTCCTCCGGCGCGCCTTCTTTCCACGCCTCCTGCACGGGCGCGATCGCTGCCCAGCCCGCCTCGATCATGTCCGCGCGCTGGAACAGCGTTTGGTCACCGATCAGCGCATCGTAGAGCAACGTCTCGTAGCCAGTGCGTTTGCCCAGCTCGAAACGATCGGCGTAAGCGAAGTCGAGCCCGACTTTGACCGGCTCCACCGTCGGGCCGGGCCGCTTGACCAGGATCTCGAAATCGATCCCCTCGTTGGGCTGGATCTGGAACAACAGGCGGTTGGGCGGTAGCCGGACCGTGCCCGGCGCTGCCCCTGGAACAGTGTGAAACTGCGCGAACGGCACGGGCTTGAACTGCACCACGATGTGCGTGTCGCGCGCGGTCAGCGCCTTTCCCGTGCGCAAGTAGAACGGCACGCCCGCCCAGCGCCAGGTCTCGACCTCGAGCTTGAGCGCCGCGTATGTCTCGGTGCGGCTGTCGGCGGGAACGTTGTCTTCCTCGAGGTAGGCTTTGACCGGCTTCCCCTCGGTTTCGCCTGCCGCATAGCGCCCGCGTACCGCCACGTCGTGGACTTCGCTTGGCGCAGGGGCACGCACCGCCTTCATCACCTTGGCCTTCTCGTCGCGGATCGCTTCGGCGGCAAAGCTGTTCGGCGGCTCCATCGCGATCATCGCGAGCAGTTGGAACAAGTGGTTGGGCACCATGTCGCGCAATGCGCCGGTCGCATCGTAGAAGCTGCCGCGCGAGCCGACCGCCACGGTTTCGGCCGCAGTGATCTGGACGTGATCGATGTAGTGGTTGTTCCACACTGCCTCGAACAGCGTGTTCGCGAAGCGCGCGACCATGATGTTCTGGACGGTTTCCTTACCGAGGAAATGGTCGAGCCGGAAAATCTGGCTCTCAGGCACGCACGCAAGGATGCGCTTGTTGAGCTCCTGCGCGGAGGCGAGATCGGTGCCGAACGGCTTCTCGATCATCACGCGGCGGAAGCCGTCCGCCTCGTCCAGTGCCTTTGCCGCCGCAAGCTTCTCGACGATCGTGCCGAAGAACGACGGCGCGGTCGCGAGGTAGAACGCGGCATTGCCCTTGAGCTTGCCCGCGAGCGACGTGTAGGTCGCGTCGTCCTTGAAATCGCCCTTGTGATAGTGGATCCGCTCGCGGATCGCAGTCCATTCGGGTCCTTCGGTTTCGCCATCGCCTTTGTTCGACGCGAACTCGTCAAGCGTGTTGCGCAAGGCCTCGTCATCGGCGTCGTGGTAGCTGACGCCGATGATCTCGAAGCCGTCGGCCAGCAGCCCGTCGTGCCACAAGTTGAGGATCGAGGGGATCAGCAGCCGCCGCGCGAGATCGCCCATCGCCCCGAAGATGACCAGCGTGGCTGGAGGCGCGGGAGCGGCCTTCGACGGTGCAAGCTTTTCGTATTCCCCCGAACCGTTCACGCTCATTGGGGCATTTCGACATGGCCGCCGAAGCCGAAGCGCATCGCGGAGAGCAGCTTGTCACCGAAGGTCGATTCGACGCGGCTGCGATAGCGCGCGAACAGCGCGGCGGAGAGCACGTAGACCGGCACGGCCTCTTCCATGGCCGCATCGATCGTCCAGTGGCCTTCGCCCGAATCGGCGACTTTGCCGCTGAACCCTTCGAGCATATTGTCCTTGGCGAGCCCGCTCGCGCACAAGTCGAGCAGCCACGAGGAGACCACGCTGCCCCGGCGCCAGACTTCGGCGATGTCGGGCAGGTTGAGCGTGAATTGCTCCTCCTCCGGCAGCTTGTCGGACGCCTTGCCCTTGAGCACGTCGAAGCCCTCGGCATACGCCTGCATCAGGCCGTACTCGATGCCGTTGTGGACCATCTTGACGAAGTGACCCGAGCCCGCGGGGCCGGCGTGGATATAGCCGCGCTCAGGCCGATCGTCGGTCGAGTTGCGGCCCTCGGTGCGCGATGCGGTGCCGTAACCGGGCGCCATCGAAGCGAAGATCGGATCGAGGAAATCGACCTGCTCCTTGGGGCCGCCGATCATCATGCAAAAGCCCCGCTCGAGTCCCCAGACACCGCCCGAGGTGCCGACGTCAACGTAATGCAATCCCTTCTCGCCGATCGCCTTGGCGCGGCGGATGTCGTCCTTGTAGAACGTGTTGCCGCCATCGATGATGATGTCGCCCTTCTCGGCGATATCCGCGAGCTTGGTGATGGTATCCTCGGTGATCGCGCCAGCGGGGAGCATGACCCAGAAGATGCGCGGCGCGGTAAGCTTGGACGCCATGTCTTCGAGCGAGGCGGATGCCACGCCGCCGTCCTTGGCCAGCGCATCGACGCTCTGCTGGCCCTGATCGTAACCGACGACCTCGTGGCCGTCACGGATCAAACGCCGGGCGATACCGCCCCCCATTCGGCCAAGGCCGATCATTCCGAGCCGCATCGTCGGTTAACTCCTTGAAGAAATGAGGTTGGCGTAAGTGGCGATCAGGCGCCGGCCTTTTCCGCGAGTTCGGTGCGCTTGGCTTCGACCGCACCGAGCAGCGTATCGAACGCGTCGGCGAACAGCTTGACGCCGTCTTCGACCAGCTTGGCGGTGACGCCCCCGAGGTCGAGTCCAAGGCGGTCGGCCTGCTCGAGGATCACTTGCGCCCCGCCCAGATCGGACGCGAGCGTCTGCGCGACGGTGCCCTTCTCGCGGAACGCGTCCATCGTCTTGACCGGCATCGTGTTGACGGTCTCGGGCCCGATCAGCGTGTCGACGTACAGCGTATCGGGATAGGCGGGATCCTTGACCCCGGTCGAGGCCCACAGCAGCCGCTGCGGCATCGCGCCCTTGGCGGCCAGCGCGGCCCAGCGCTCGCTCTCGACCAGCGTCTGCCACCAGCCGTACGCCAGCTTGGCGTTGGCGATGGCAATCTTGCCGCGCAGCTCCTTGAGCGTCGCGCTCTCGAGATCGCTTGCGGCCAGACGATCATCGATTTTCTTGTCGATCACCGCGTCGATGCGGCTGACGAAGAAGCTGGCGACGCTGGCGATCTTGTCGATCGGCTCGCCCTTGGCGACTCGCGCCTCGAGCGCCTCGACATGCGCCATCGCCACGGCCTGGTAGGCCTCCTGAGAGAACAGCAGCGTGACGTTGATGTTGAGCCCGTCTTCGAGCAGCTGCCGGACCGCCGGAGTGCCGGCCTTGGTGCCGGGCACCTTGACCATCAGGTTGGGCCGGTCGACGCGCTTCCACAGCCGCCGGGCCTCGGTGATCGTTCCCTCGGTGTCGTTCGCGAGCAGCGGAGACACTTCGAGGCTGACGTACCCGTCGTGCCCGCCGAGCCGATCATAGACCGGACGCAAGTCGGACGCCGCGTCTTGAATGTCGGCGATCGCCTCGCTCTCGTAAAGCGCCAGCTTGTCGGCCGCACCGCTCTTGAGCGCCTGGGTAAAGCCCTCGTCATAGGCATCGCCGTGGCCCATCGCCTTCTCGAAGATCGACGGGTTCGAGGTCACTCCGGTCAGGCCATCCTCGGCGACGAGCTTCTTGAGCCCACCTTCCTTGAGGAACTTGCGGTCGACGAAGTCGAGCCATACGGCCGTGCCGGCCGCGCTGAGTTGCTGCAGGCGATTGCTCATAGCTTGGTCTCCAGAATCGCGCCGTTGTCTGATCGCAGGGGCAACTTGGGGTCGACCCTCGCCTCGTGCCAGTGTGCACCGTCATTTGTCCCGACGCAAAGCGCATCGACCTCGCTCAGGAACAATCCATGCGCGAAAACGCCCGGAATCGCCTGCAGCTCCGCACCGAGACGTTCGGCGTCTTCGATGGCACCGAAATGACAGTCGAGCAGCGGATTGCCCTGGTCGGTCAGCGCGCCGACACGAAGCTTCGCCTCGCCGCCGAGCGCCGCGACCCGCGCCATGACGAATCCGCGCGCGAAGTCGAGGATCTCGAGCGGAACCGGCTGCGCGCCGAGCGCGGTGACGAGTTTGGACGAATCGGCGATGGCGATCATCCGGGTGGCCGCCTGCGCGATGACCTTTTCGCGCAGCAGCGCGGCGCCGCCGCCCTTGATCGCCCGGAATGCGCCGTCGATCTCATCGACCCCGTCAATCGCGAGGTCCACCGATGCCAGCGGCGCGAACGGCTCGATCGGAATGCCAAGCGCCCGCGCGTACGTTTCGGTCGCGATCGACGTGCCGACAGCGCGGATCGAAAGCCCACCGGCGACCCGCTCCGCGAGCGCATCGATCAGGAACGCAACCGTCGTCCCGGTCCCGATGCCGACCAGCATCCCGTCCTCGACACGCTCGGCCGCGGCACGAGCGGCACAACGCTTTTCGGCATCTTGGCGGGGCATGTGTTCGGCCTGCTGCAGGACCAGGGAAGGCGCGATCATTGCATCGCGGCGAGCAGACTGTCGAGCGGGATGCTGGCGAACTTGGTGTAATTGTCGGCCACGCCGTACGGCAGCATCAGCCGCCGCCCGCGCACCAGCCCACCGCACGAGTAGACGACATTGGGCACGTAGCCGTCGCGCTCCTCCGGCCCCGGCGTCAGCACCGGATGCTGGACGCGGCCCAGCACCTTTGACGGATCGTCCTTGTCGAGAAGCGCCGCGCCGATCGAATAGCTGCGCACGGGGCCAACGCCGTGCGTGACCACCAGCCAGCCTTCCTCGATCTCGATCGGCGAGCCGCAATTGCCCATCTGCGCCCCGTCCCACGCGAACGCCGGGCTGATCAGCTTGGTCCCGCCGTTCCAGTCGAGCAGGCTATCCGACCGGTGAAGCCAGATGCTCTCGTTGTCCTGGCGCCCGAGCATCACGTACTGGCCGCCGATCCGCCGCGGGAACAGCGCCATGCCCTTGCCCTTGCTCGCCGATCCGGTGAGCGGCGTCATCCGCAGGTTCTTGAAATCCGTCGTGCTCAGCAGCTCGCTGCGGATGCCGGTGCCGCTGAACGCGGTGTACGTGCCGTAATACATGACGGCGCCGTCATCCTCGATGAAGCGCACCAGCCGCATGTCCTCGATCCCGCCGGCCTGGCTCTTGAGCAACGGGAACAGCACGGTCTCGGAAAGGTCCTGCGCAGCGCTGGTCAGATCGACCGGGCTATCGTCGCGATCGGCCTCGTTCTGCTTGACCGTCGGCGCGACCGAGTAGCGGCTCGGCGAGTCGATGCTCACGGATGTCGCGCCGCCCCATACGCCGGTGCGGAAGGTGACCGAGGACAAATGGCCCTCGCCCATCCCGCGCAGGGCCAGGATGAATCGGAATTCCTTCTCGCCCATGCCCTTCTGGTCGGGATGCATCACCATGCTGGGGTTGAACAGCGCGGCGGCCTCGAACGAATATTCCTCGCTGAAGAACGCCCCGATGACGAGCGCGCGAGCGCGCGGCGGATTCTCGCACTGGATCATCGAACCGTTGATCGATTCGAAGCGCTGCATCAGGACGGTCTCGAAATCGCGATGCTGCTCGCCAAGCGCCTCGCCCATCTTTTCCAGGATGAACGAGACCATCGCATCGTCGAAGCTCATCACCAGGTCGGCAACGCGCTGCGCCCGGCTGATGCCCTGACCGTCGAAGCCGGCGGGATATCCTGGACTGAACGGGCGGATCACCGTTCGGCCGGGCTCAGGAGCCAGGGTGAGCGCGGCGTGATCGACATGCACGACCACGGGCGCGGCGGATTCCAGGAGGACGGTCATATCCGCGAGCAAGTAGCGGCGAGCGACTTCGTTCCCGTCGCCAATTGTCGCGGGCGCGGGACTGCGATCAAAGTCCGGCTCGCCAGTGGTAGCCGACGCAAAAGTGGCCGGACTCCGCGACAAATTGCCCTGAAATCTCGGCCGCCACGATCGGTGATACGCGGGATAGCGCTCCGAACGAGCCGCCCCGGAACGCCTTGGATCAGAATCCCGAGATCGCCCGATCCACTTGCGCACGGTCCGCATCCGCGGTGTAATTCTGGCGGATCAGGCCTCTCGCCGCCGTTGCGGCAGCGCTCGCAGCTTTCGCGCGCAAGTCGGCGATCGCCGTGCGCTCGGCAGCGGCGATCTTGTCTTCAGCCATCTTTTCGCGGCGGGCGATGACCGCGGTGGTGTCCGCTTCGGCCTTGGCGATGATCGCATCGGCCTCGTGGCGCGCATGATCTAGCATCGCGGCCGCGTCCTTCTCGGCGCCGGCGATCTTGTCGGCGTATTCCTTGCGCAGGGCTTCGGCCTCAGCGCGCAGCGCCTTGGCTTCGCCGAGCTGCTTCTTGATCTCGTTGATCGACTTGTCGAGGCTGCCGGTAATGATGCCCGGCACCTTCTGCCAAAGCATCACCCCGATCAGCACCGCCATCGACAGCGCGACCCAGGCACCGGGCCCAATGAAACCGAACGCGACGGGCTCGGCCTCCACGGCGGCGGCGAGGAGCATCAGGTCAGACATGGAGCGCTTCTTTCACTGCGGCGCGCGCCGCATCTGGCGAGACGGTAACCCCGGCGACCCGTGCGACGATGTCGCCCGCGGCCTCGCTCGCCACCGTCTCGATCTCGCCGAGCGCACCGTCGCGCGCAGCGGCGATGCGATCATCGGCCTGCGCGATGCGCACATCGACGCGGGCGCCCGCTTCCGCAAGCCGGCCCTCGGTCTTCTTCGCCGCGTCAGCCTTGGCCTTGGCGATCAGTGCCTGTGCCTCGGCCCGCTGCTGGTTGTGGTGCGACTTCCACGCCTCTTCCTCGGCATCTGCCGCCTTGCGCGCGGACTCAGCTGCGGCGAGGTCGTTGGTGATCTGCCTGTCGCGAATCTCGACCGTCGCCAGGACCTTGGGCACCATGCCCCGGCCGATGACGAAGAAGACGAAACCGAAAATGAGCAGGATCCAGAAAACCTGGCTCGCATAAGTCTGCGAGAGCTGCGCGATCTGAGGCATGGATTATTCCGTTCGTAGAGGATCAGTCGCCGCCGGGGCGTTTAGCAGCCCCGGCAGAGGTCCGATGAAGTCCTCAGGCGACGAAGATCAGGATCATCGCGACGACGAACGACAGCAGGCCCAGAAGTTCCGCGGCGGCGAAGCCGATGAACAGGCGGCCCTGCTGGCCGTCGGCGGCGCCGGGGTTGCGCAGCGCGCTCTCGAGGAACGAACCGAACACGTTGCCCACGCCGATCGCGGCAATGCCTGCGCCGATCGCGGCAAGACCAGCGCCGACGAGCTTGGCTGCTTGAGGATCCATGGTAATTACTCCCTTTGAACGTTGGAATGGCGGGACAAGGAGCGTCCCAGTGAAGTTCGAGATCAGTGAAGGTTCTCGGCGTCGTTCAGGTACAGCGACGTGAGCAGCGCGAAGACGTAAGCCTGGATACCCGCGACGAGGATCTCGAGCGCGCAGATCGCAATCATCAGGATGAAGCTGAGCACGCTGACGATCGGGCCGATCAGGATGTGCGAGTTGATGCCGCCGATCACGAAGCCGGAGAGCACGTCGAGCAGCACGTGGCCGGCCATCATCGCGACGAACAGTCGCAGACCGAGGCTGAACGGGCGGACGAGGAAGCTGACCAGCTCGATCACGAAGATCAGCGGGATCATCGGCAGCGGCGTGCCGTGCGGAATGAACAGCGAGAAGAAGTGGAAGCCATGCTTCCAGAAGCCGACGATCAGCACGATCGCGAAGGCCATGATCGAGAGCACGCCGGTCGCGCTGAAATGGCTGGTGAAGGTGAACGGGTGTACGCCGACCAAGCCGAGCGGCAGCAGGCCGAGCACGTTCGCGAACAGGATGAACATGAACAGCGAGAAGATGTACGGTACGTACTTCTTGCCGTTGGGGCCAATGTTGGCCGCCAGCATGTTGTCGACGAAGCCGGTCATCGTCTCGACCGCCATCTGCCAGCGGCCCGGCACGACGGCCTTCTTCGATCCGCCCCAGACGAACACGAACAGCACTACCGCCGAGATTGCCATCCACAGCGACGAATTGGTGAAAGCGATGTTGTGACCGGCAATCTGCCAGTGATCGGTCCCGAACAGGGGCTCGATCGTGAACTGATGCATCGGATCAATCTTGCCCGCCACTTGCGTCCCTCGACCCTCTTACATGCGCACAGCGCCCATCATGGTCCCGTTTCCGGGGTCAATCAGGGCGCCGGTTCGACATCCGGATAATGTTTCTGAAGGCCACGATGATGCCAAGCGCCATCATCACCAACAGGCCCCAGGGCGCTTTCCAACCGGCCCAGTGCCCGATCGCCCGATCGATCACCCAGCCAATTAGAGCACCACCACCGATCCCCCCAATCAGGTCGGCGAGAACGCGGCTTCCGAGGCGATAATTCGCATCGGCTTCCACGCCCCCGGCCGGCTTGTTCCGCTGAATCTCGCGCTCTTTCGCGGCCTTGAGCCGCTCATCGAGTGCGTCGATCCGAGCGTCTCCGCCGGCAGGGTCCCGTGCGCTTGGTTGGTCGTCCACGTCGTGTTTCCTTATCACGGGAAGCGCTGACATTTTCGCCGTCCGCCCGCCGGGGGCGCCTGCCCGTTAGCTGGGGGGGTTGGGCGAGTCAACCGGATCGGGGGCCATTAGACCGTGCATGGCGGGGCCTTGCGCAGGCCGGGTGCGCGGCGCAATGCTCGGAGTGAAATGCCGATACCAGAGGATACCGGACTGTTCGATGAACCGCCCAGCCAGGGCGTACGAACGGACACGCCCGCTTACGCAGCGGGTCACCGTGCGCGTCTGCGCAAACGGCTGCTCGATGGCGGCGCGGACGCGCTCGCCGATCATGAGATTATCGAATACCTGCTCGCGCTCGGCCGGCCGCGGATCGACACCAAGCCCATCGCTCACGCGCTGATCCAGCGCTTCGGCTCGCTGGCGGGCGTGCTCGACGCCGACTGGAAGGCGCTAGAGAATCATCCCGGCATGGGCGAGACCAGTGCCGCTGCGCTCAAAGTCGTGGCGATCGCGGCGCGGCGCCTCGCGCGCGCGCGCGTTCAGGAACAGCCGGTGCTGGGCAGTTGGCAGGCGCTGATCGATTACCTGACCATCGACATGGCGCATCTGACCAAGGAGCGCGTGCGCGTGCTCTATCTCAATGCGCAGAACCGGTTGATTCTCGATCACCTCGCGAGCGAGGGCTCGGTCGACGAAGCCGCGATCCATCCGCGCGAAGTCGTGAAGAAGGCGCTCGACATCGGCGCGACCGCGCTGATCCTGGTGCACAACCATCCCTCGGGCTCACCGCAGCCCAGCCGCGCCGACATCCAGATCACCAACCGCATCGCCGAGGCGGGCCGTTTGCTGGGGATCACGGTTCACGACCATCTGGTGATCGGGCGCGAGGGGCACGTGTCGCTCAAGGCGCAAGGCCTGATATGAGGCTGGCGGTCTGATGTGTGTCGCCGCGATCGCCTGGCATGCACACCCGCGCTGGCGGCTCGTCGCGATCGGCAACCGCGACGAGTTCCACGAACGCCCCGCCGCGCCGCTTGGCGAATGGGACGATGACAGCGGCATCATCGCGGGGCGCGACTTGCGCTCGGGCGGCACGTGGCTGGGCGTCGCGCCGCGAACCGGCCGGTTCGCGCTGGTCACCAACTTGCGCGGTTTCGGCGATCCCGATCCGTCGTGCGCCTCGCGCGGCGCGCTGGTCACCGACCTGTTGGCCGCGCAGGGCCCCTACGCCGATCCTGACGCGGCGCCGCTGAACGACTTCAACCCGTTCAACCTGCTGCTCGTTCACGGCGAGACGCTGCGTTTCCTCTCCAACCGCCCCGCGTCGGTGCGCGCGGCGCTCGCGCCGGGGATCTACGGCCTGTCGAACGGCATGCTCGATGAGCCCTGGCCCAAGACGCTCGCGCTCAAGGCCGCGACGCTCGAGTGGCTGACGAGCGGCGCGAAGGCGCCTGAGGCGCTGTTTGCCGTGCTCGCGAGCGAGACGCTTCCCGACACGGGTCTGCATTCCGCCGTGCCCTCCGACGTGCCAGCCGAGCCGCGCGAGACGCCGCCATTCATCCGCAATGCCGTCTACGGCACGCGGTGCAGCACGGTCGCGGCGATCACCAGCGACGGCGAGGGCGTGATCGAGGAACGCCGCTTTTCATCAACTGGTCAAGTAACCGGAATAAGCCGAACGAACTTCTCATGGCCGCATCTTCACTGATTTCTTGGCAAGACGATTGGCTGCTGTAAAAAGAAACACCGACAAATATTTCTAATGAGTTTCTTCGAAAATCCTTAGCTCCAAAGTTATTATGGACCATTCCAAACAATTGATAGGCGTTATCCCAATTGACATTGGGAAATCTATAATGCAGTCTTCATGTCGGGATCGATGCGCGCAAGCGGGCGATTCAAGCCCGGGCCGGGGCCATCAACCCCAACCCATTGGTTCCGGCCCGGGTGACATATCAAACAAAAACAATTATTTGCGTGTCCGCGGTGATAGCGCCCGTTCGGAGTGAAACTGTCCGCGAACGCAGCAGGGCGAGTCGCGTTTAGCGTCGAGATCGGGAGTCTAGTCCACGACCACCGGTTCAGCCTTTTAAAGAAACGGGTTGGTTTCAATCATCAGCGCCGTTTTGCGGCTGCTTCGTCTCTCACGCTTCAAAAGACGCAGAACAGCCGCAAAACATTTGATTTTGAACCGGTCACCTGGCCGAACACCGTCATGGACGGCCACGTCGGCATTCCTTGGAAAGACCTTCGTCCCAGCGTACCCCCTCGTACAAGCCATCCACGCTCGTCGAGCGGGCGTTCGATCGGCTGTTCTCGGGGAGCGATGAGTGAGGGGCCGACACCCGCCCTTTCCTTCGCCCGAAAACCCGCTAGGGTCCTTGGCGCTGCCCAGGGGAAAAAGGAAACTGGCCGATGCAGGTCGTCCGGACCATCGTGTGGATCGTGATCACCGCGATCCTCGTCGCCTTCGTCGCGATGAACTGGGAACATGCCCCAGTCAATTTCTGGCCGCTCCAGTCGGGCTATCTGCGTTTCGAATGGCCGGTCGGGTTCATTGCGCTGTTCTTCTTCCTGCTCGGGCTGATCCCGACATACCTGCTCCACCGCACATCGCGCTGGCGGCAGAGTCGGCGGATCTCGAGCCTCGAGAACAGTCTCAAGACGACCGCAGCGCCGGTGCCGCTGCCGA
>CAJCHR010000103.1 GCA_903970225.1 Actinobacteria bacterium 21-64-8
CTCCACTCCCGCCGGCGCGACCAGCCGTAGCCGTGCGCGAGCCGGCCCGATGGCGCGGACGGCGCCGCTGCGGCGCGCGGGATCGGGCCGGGGGCGGGTGGCGGAGGTGGCGCTGCGCTTTGGCGGATTTCGATCGTGCCGATGCGAATGTCCGGTTCGCGGTCCCGCGACTTGCTCCCGGATGCTCGCGGCGCTTCGGGCGGAGAGATGGCAATGGCGCGTCCAGCCGATGCCGGACGGCCCTGTTCCAGAGGAGCGTCGCGAGTAGGCTGAAGCGGGGAACTCCTGGACGGCGCCTGCGATGGGACAGCGCCGGTCGGTATCGACGGATCGGTTGCCGCCCTTGAGGAGCCGGCGTCTGATACTGGCGCCGCCGTCGATCGTATGGGGGCCGATGGGAAGGCAACGTCCGCCTGCAGGCGCTCGGCAAGATGAGTGGTCGGATTTTCAGTCGAAGCGAAAGGCGGCGGAGGCGTATTTGGAGTCACGTCTGCCTCGGCCGCGTTGGCTGGCATAGAAACCGCCCGCGCTCCGGTCTCGGCTTGCGGCGATGAGCGCGCTGCGATCTCGGACTTCGGTGAGGGTTTGGCGATCGGCGTGTCACCGCGCGTCTCGCCGGGTATCGTTCTCTGCTCGGTCGGCGACAGTACGGTACGAACCGGATGCGTTTCGGCAGTCGGAATTGCAGCGGGCGGCCGGATCTCCTCGGGCAGCGCCATGCGCGGGGCAGGGCGCAGCACGGCTAGGCCAGTGGCTCCCGGAGCTGCCGCAACGCCGAAGTAGGACTTGCGCGCCAAGCGTCTAGGTTCCCGCCCGGATCGCGGCGGCGTAGCGCCGGCGGCGTGCGGCCGAAAGCGCCAGGATCTCGGGCTCGCGCCAGCCGTAAGCCGAGGCGATCAGGTGCACCTCGTCGAACACCGTGCGCGCGCTCCAGGCGATCTCGCCGACGACGAAGCTCGGCACGTGAAGCAGCACGCGCAGCGTGGCGCGACAGGCGAGGCACGGTGCGCTGACCACGCGCGAGAGCAGCGGCGCCATCCGCGCGATCGCCCGCTCGACGCGGCGGCGAGAGGGGTTGGCGAGCATGTGCCCGGTGCAGCGCTCGATCAGCAGATCCTCGGCGCCGGCCTGCGCCTCGCATGCGGCGACATCGCCGGCGGTGGGGAGGCGGAAGCGGGTGCCCGCGATCTCGCCGCCGTCAGCCGCCGCCACCGTGCCGGGCAGCAGTCGCGGCGATACGTCATCCGCCAGCGCGGTGAAGGAGAATGCGAGCTCGGCCTGCGCGCCGCAGTTGCCGCACAGCACCAGCGAGGCGGCGTTGGCCCCGAGCAGGTGGATGCGCAAGGCAGCGAGCGCGGTCTCGAAATCGGTCATCGTCAGCGCTTCGGCCTCGAGCGCTGTCCCGTCGTTCACGCGCCCGAGGTGCCGCAGCAGCGCAAGCCCCGCCGCGACCGGCCGGCCGGTGGGCAGCTCGGCGATCGCGGCCTCGACCGCGCCGTCCGGCTCGCCGAACGACACGTCGATACCCGAGAGGGGAAGGCGCACCGCGGCCGCTCAGACCTCGGTCGGCTCGCCGACCGAGGCATCCCACTCCCAGCCCTCGTTCTCGAGCTTGATGTGCTCGAGAGCGATCGCATTGCTGCCGGCATCGAGATCGGGCAGCGCCTGGTATTCGGAGACCCAGGCGCGGTGCACGAAGTATTGATAGACCGGCTGCCCCGCCTCGTTGAGCAACTGGATCCGCACTTCGCGCCGCAGGTTCTTGGGCGAGGACGACGGCGAGCCGCTGTCGAGCACTTGCGCGGCGTTCGCCCAGTTGGCGAAGTCTTTGTCGTGTGTCAGTCCGCGCTCCAGCGTGATCGGATCGTATTTGGTGCGGCCAAGACCCTTGCGGATCAGTGCGTTGCCGCCCTCCTTGTATTCGATCACGTCGGACGAACGCTTGAGCCCGCCGATCTTGCTGACCGCGGCGACCGGCGTGGTCGATTGGCCGAAGAACACGAGGAAGCGATAGGATTTGTAGGGATCGAAACGGTTCACGTTGACGGTAAAGGTCGGCATGGCGCGGGCTCCCTTTAGGCGGCGGTTTGGCCGGCGAGCTGGGCGATCTGGATCACCACGAACTCGGCGGGCTTGAGCGGCGCGAACGCGACGAGGATGTTGACGATGCCGTTCGCTTGGTTGTCCGCGGTCGTCGTGGTCGCATCGCACTTGACCAGGAACGCCTCGCTCGGCTTGGACCCGGCGAGCGCCTGCTGGTTGAACAGCGAGAGCATGAAGTTGCTGACGGTCAGGCGCAGCGCGGTCCACAGCGGCTCGTCGTTGGGCTCGAACACCGCCCAGCGCAGGCTGGCGAGCAGCGATTGCTCGATGAACAGCGTCATCCGCCGGACCGGCACATACTTGCTTTGCGGGTACCCCGGGTTGTTCCCGACCAGCGTGCGCGAGCCGAACACCACGGTTCCTTCGGCGGCGAAGGAGCGCAGCGCGTTGACGGAATGATTGTTGAGTACGCCCTGGCGCTGGTCGTTCATCAGCCCCTGGGGCACGGGGCCCACCGTGTTCAGCACGTTCGCCGCAATCCCGGCCGGCGCTTTCCACACGCCGCGCTGCGAGTCCGTCCGAGCGAAGATGCCCGCGACGAAACCGCTCGGCGGCATTGCCTCCTGCGTGCCGCGGACCGGATCGGTCGAAAGCAGCCACGGAAAATACAGTGCGCCGTTCTGGCTCTGGGGCACGGTGTCGATCACGCTGGTGATCGCAGGGAAACCGCCGCTGCCGTCGGCCGAGGAATTGAGCGGCGCATCGACGATCGCGAAGGCGCGCTTGCGCTCGGCGAAAGCCAGGGCCGTGCTCAGGACGCCGTTGTCGGTGACCCCCGGCAGGACCAGCAGATTGAAGATCTCGACTTTGTCGAGCGAGGTGTCCGCTTGCAGCACCGCGTCGAAATCAGCCCCGCTGAAGGTCTGGGAGAACGTTGCCGGAAGCGTCGTGGTGAAGGCCAGCGTCGCCGCCGCGGCGGGGAGCGAGGCACCGGCGCTGCCGCCGACGAGGCTTGCGCTGACCAGGTTCGAGCGGGAGGTGATCACGGTCGTGAGCGCGTCGGCGTCGAGACCCGTCAGATCGATGCCGCGGTAGGTCTCGATCGAATTGCCGTAGGTGATGATCAGGTCGAACACGCTGTTGGCGACGTTGTCCGGCGCCGGACCTGGACCCGCGCGCACGTTGGTCACCACCGCCTGGATCGGTACTGTATCGCCGAGCACTTTGGCGGTGAGCAGGATGCCATGGCCGGCATCGGTCGCGATCTGCGCGGTGTAGACCACCGCGCCCGGTCCGGAGAAGCTGCCGACGATGTTGCCGGCGTTATCGTAAAGTTTCGGCTCGATGCCGACGACGTAGCAATCCGATCCGCCGTTGATGAAGAACTGGTTCACCGCGCGGCCGAGGTTGGTGTCGACGATCCCGCTCGCGAACAGGCCGCCGAACTGACGCTCGAAATCGGAGAAGCTGAACAGTTCGATCGCCTCCCCGAAGCTCTGGGTCAGGTACGGGTGCGAATAGCCGACGAACGCGGCGATCGAAGTGGGCGCCGCGCTGATCGAGTGCGAGCTTAGTGGAAGCTCCTCGATATACAGACCCGGATAGGATGTCGTGACCGGCATGAAGCACCTCGCGCTGCTGGCAGCCGGGACTTTCCGGCCTCAGTTCGTGAACATCAGTGAGCGTAATCGTCAGTCGGAAAGAACTCCGATCGCGGCGGGCTGGGCCGGCTCGGTATGGGCGGAACTGCCGCCGGCGAGTGCCCATGTGCCTGCGGCCGGGACTTCGTAACCATCGGGCCCGGGCGTGACGGTTACGACGGCGCCGATGGCTGTCTCCAAATCCTCCACCAAGACGCCCGCCGCCGTGTGATCCAGCGTGATGGTGAGCGTGAACGTGCTCGCGCCGGTATCGACATCGGTGATCGAAACGGAGACATCCTCGAAAATGGCGTCGGTCCCCGCAGCCTTCAGGGTGAAGGCTTCCCCCGAGCCATCTCCGGCCTGGACCGTAAACTCCGGCGGATCGCCCGCCGTGACGACCGCAAGCTTGGTGGGCGGGATTGCGGCGGGAAGCTTCGTCGCCGCTGAGGCCAGCACGACCAGACCGGGATCGGTCCCGTCCGTCGGGGTGCCGAACTGGTCGCCCAAGCTGGCGGGTGTCAGTCCGGCGCGCATGTCCGAAGCCGTGACGTTGACGTCGACGGTCGACTTGCCCGGATCGGCGGCGTCGGCGACGACGTTGGCGAATGTGACCGCAATGCCGTTGCCGGAGCCTCCGGCGATCGCGGCCGACAGGCTCAACGCGAGCACCGGGGCGGGCGCGGTTCCTGCGGCGAGCAGTCCCGAGGAGAGCAGCGCGCCGGCAATCTTGCTGACGGTCGGCGCGATAGCGGGATCGACGCGGCTCGTATCGATCGCCCCATCCTTGATCGATAGCAGGCTGAGCGGAATCCCGAGTTCACGCCCCTGATCGGTAAGGATCAGAATTGGGCTGCCCCCGACAACAGATACTGTCGCCACGCTCGATCCTCCCCCTCGACCTTTCCCCTGAGTCGATGCGGGATGCTAGGATACGGACTTTCACATGGTCAACTGATCACCAACTTGGTAAACATTTACAATTATCATTGTGCGCTGCACTATAAAGAGTAATCATCTGATTTTCAGATGAAATCTGAATTCAATCGATTAATGTAAAGCGACGAGAGGAGTTCGGCAGTCGACGAAATAAGCAGTCGCCAGCGGTCGATCGACGCGAGCGCAGACGTAATGCGACCTCGCGCCGACCTCAGGAGTGCCTAGAACCTGAACCGGGCGGTCACACCGTAGGTGCGCGGGTCGCCGGGATAGCCCTGCACCAGCCCCGTCGCCTTGGTCAGGCCCAGCAGGTTGATGAAATAGGCCTTGTCGAACACATTGTTGACCCACAGCTGCAAGTCGAGCCGGTCGTCCATCAGCAATACGCCGACACGGGCATTGGCCAACGCATAGCCCGCACCTTCCGCGGTCGGATCGAGCGTCACTGTGTAGTTCTGCTTCGAGCGCCAGTTGACCTCGACGAGGCCATAACCCTTCACGTGCTCGGTGATCGGGCGCGTGTAGTCGACCGTGAGATCGCTGGTCCACTTGGGTGCCCAGGCCACCTGGCGGCCGGTGAGGTCACAGGTAAGCGCGGTCGTCGTCGCAGGGCAGACCGAATTGTGGAACGACGAGTAATAGGCCTTGTCGTATCCGACGAAGCCTTTGGCGTGCAG
>CAJCHR010000104.1 GCA_903970225.1 Actinobacteria bacterium 21-64-8
ACGGCCTGTTCGGCCCGCAATCGGTCGCGTGGCGCGTGCACGGCGACGTCACCACGATGATGGTCGGCGGCCTGGCCTCGCTGCTGCTGCAGATGCTCCATCCCAAAGTGCTCGCGGGCGTATGGGATCACTCGAACTTCCGCGCCGACATGCACGGGCGTCTGCGGCGCACCGCGCGGTTCATCGCGCTCACGACCTATGGCGGGCGCGACGAGGCGGAGGCGGTGATCGCCAAAGTCCGCGCGATCCACGGCCAGGTGCGCGGCGTGCTGCCGAATGGCGAACGGTACGAAGCGCAGGATCCCGAATTGCTGACCTGGGTCCACGCCACCGAGACCTTTGCGTTCCTGCGCGCGTGGACGCGCTACGCCGAACCGGGCATGCGGCTCGCCGATCAGGACCGCTATTTCGCCGAAGTGGCGCAAGTCGCGCGAGGGCTCGGCGCGGAGCAGGTGCCGGAAAGCCGCACCGCGACACACGCATACATCGAGCAGATGCGCCCGCAACTGCGCGTGGACGAGCGCACGCGCGAGGTGGCGAAGCTGATCCTCGCGCAGCCGGGCCGCGACCTCGACGCGGTGCCCCTCCGCCTGCTCCAGCGCTCCGCGATCGACCTGTTGCCCGGCTGGGCGCAGCGGATGCATGGGCTCAAGTCATCCGGCTGGAAGCGGCCACTGACCGACACGGGCACGATCGCGATGGCGCGGACACTGCGCTGGGCCTTGCAGGCGCCGCCGCCAGGCCGCAGTTGAGACCCGTCAGCCGGTTCGGGAACCGATTTGTGCTCCGACCGTAATGGAAATACCTAGACCGCAGGTTGGCGCCTGACCAAGCGCGGCGGCATTTCTGGAGAGGCAGGAGGCACCATGCCGTTGAACAACAGAACTGTTCTGGCCGCCGCAGCGAGTATGCTTGCGGCCGCGCTTCCTGCTGCGGCCAACGCGCAATCGACCGGGCTTGAGGACATGATCGGCGCGCGGGCGGGGCAGGCGGAAGCGGCGATCCAGTCCCGCGGCTATCGTCTCGTTCGCGGCGAAAAAGGCGATGACCGCAGCTACACCTACTGGTGGAACGCGGATCGCCGGCAATGCGTGACGATCGCGACGATGGACGGCCGCTACAACTCGATCACGCCGACGCTCGCGCCCGATTGCAGGCAACCAGCAAGCATCCAGCCGCGCGCGGAGCATGGACGCGAAGCCGATCACCGTTCCGATCGCGGATATGCTCCGCAGCCGGGCTATTCGGACCGCGCTTATCCCCCCGGCGGTCGCGATAGCGGTCCTATGAATGACGGACCGATCGTCGACGGTCGACCCGTCAGTCTTGCATTGGTGTGTTTCGGTGATGGTTCGCGCGACGGCGTGGCCACGGGGCGGGACTGGACGTGGAACGACAAGCACCAGCGCTACGAACGCGAGTATTACAACGAGTCCACGACCGAGCAGTTCGACGCAACGCTCACGGTGCAGCTTTGGGACGGCGGCGGGCGAATCCGCCTGCCGCGATCGCTGATCCCGCCGCTAAACTCGCGTGGGAGCGACGGCTGGTGGGACCTTTATGACGTCGCGGTCGGGCCCGACATGATCCGAGCGACGTACCGGCTCAACGGTCTCAACAAGCCCCGCTTGACGATCGATCGCCGCAGTGGGCGCATCGAGGTCCAGGGGTTTTCGCAATACGGGTTCCGCGGCCGCTGTGACCAGATCGGAAACCAGCCGCGCCGGTTCTGAGTGGCCTGACCTCGAGCTGCACTCCCCGTTCATCCCCGCGAAGGCGGGGACCCATCTCTCGGCTCCTGGTCCGGAGGTGCAATCCGGAGATGGGTTCCCGCCTTCTTGGGAACGACGACGTGACAGTCAGCGGACTTTATGCCGCCGAAGCGTTGACGCCCATGCTCTGCAGATAGCGCTTCACGTTGCGCGCCGCCTGCCGCAGGCGCTGCTCGTTCTCGACCATCGCGATGCGCACGTAGCCTTCGCCGTCCTCGCCATAGCCGACGCCCGGCGCCACCGCGACTTCGGCATGGATCAGAAGCTGCTTGGTGAACTCGAGGCTGCCCATGTGCTTCAAGGCCGGCGGAAGCGGAGCCCAGGCGAACATCGATGCCTTGGGCGAAGGGATATCCCACCCTGCCCTTGCGAAGCTTTCGACCAGCACGTCGCGGCGCTTCCGGTAGAGCTGGCGGTTCTTCTCGACGATGTCCTGCGGGCCGTTCAGCGCTGCGCAGGCCGCCGCCTGGATCGGGGTGAACGCGCCGTAGTCGAGATAGCTCTTCACGCGCTTGAGCGCCGCGATCAGCCGCGGGTTGCCGACCGCGAAGCCGACGCGCCATCCGGCCATCGAGAAGGTCTTGGACATCGAGGTGAACTCGACCGCCACGTCCTTCGCGCCCGGTACCTGAAGGATCGAAACGGTCGGGTTATCGTCGTAATAAAGCTCGGAATAGGCGAGGTCGGACAGGATCCAGACCTTGTTCTCTTTCGCCCAGGCGACCAGCCGCTCGTAAAACGCGAGGTCGACCGTCTCCGCCGTCGGGTTCGACGGATAGTTGACGATCAGGATCGATGGGCGCGGCACGGTGAAGGCCATCGCGCGGTCGAGCGACTCCCAGTACGCATCGTTCGGCGTGGTCGGCACCGAGCGGATCGTGGCGCCGGCGATGATGAAGCCGAAGGTGTGGATCGGGTAGCTCGGGTTGGGCGCGAGCACGACGTCGCCCGGCGCGGTGATCGCCTGGGCGAGGTTGGCGAGCCCCTCCTTGGAACCCAGCGTCACCACCACCTCGCTCTCGGGATCGAGATCGACGCCGAAGCGGCGCTGGTAATAGCCGGCCTGCGCCTTGCGAAGACCCTTGATGCCCTTCGACGCCGAATAGCCATGCGCATTGGGATCGCGCGCGACCTCGCACAATTTGTCGATGACATGCTGCGCCGGGGCGCCGTCGGGATTACCCATGCCGAGATCGACGATGTCTTCGCCTGCCGCCCGCGCCGCCGCCTTCATCGCGTTCACTTCGGCGAACACATAAGGGGGAAGCCTGCGGATACGGTAGAAATCGTCGTTCACGGTGAAATCCTTATACGGACGGCTCGCCATCGTGGCGGCGACGGGGTTATAGCGCGGTAAGGCCGATCGTCACAGGCAGGATCGACCAGGAGAGGATATGAGCGCGCAGGCCGAGATTGCCGACCCAGCGTCCTTCGTGACGCCGACGCTGGCGG
>CAJCHR010000105.1 GCA_903970225.1 Actinobacteria bacterium 21-64-8
TTCCAGACGCCGGCCGTGGCGGGCGCTTACCTGATCGTCGGGATTTTCCTCGCGATCTGCTCGCGCAAGGAGCAGATCCTCGCGGAGATCGACGAAGTGGTCCATCACCATGGGCATGGCCATGGTCACACCACGGCGGAACCGGCGGAGTAAGCGTCAAGTGCCAGTAGACGAAGACCAGGTCCGGGCCCTCGCCCGCCTGCACACGATCGAGATCGCGCCCGGCCATATGCCGGGCGTGATCCGCAATCTCGAAGCGCTGCTGGTCCAGGCCGCACTGCTGAACGATCCGCCGCTTGATGCGACGGTCGAACCCGCGCCGGTGTATCGCCCCTGATGTCCGATACATTGCTGATGACCCGTACGGCACATGCCGACATCGCCGCGCTTGCGAGAGCGGTTCGCGAAGGACGGGTTTCCGCCCGCGCGCATATCGAGGCGTTGCTCGAACGGATCGAGCAGGAAAATCCGAGCCTCAACGCATTCACCCGCCTGACCGGCGCGCGCGCCATGGAGCAGGCGGCGCGGATCGATGCCGAAGTCACCGCGGGTCGCGACCCGGGGCCGCTCGCGGGCGTGCCGTTCGGGGTCAAGCAGAACTACGACGTCGCCGGCGAGATCACGCTCGCGGGATCGATCGTCAACCGCACGCTCGCTCCCGCAACGCGGGACGCCTTGCTGGCAGTGCGCGCGCAGGCAGCGGGCGCGGTGCTGGTCGGCGTCCAGAACATGGACGAGTTTGCGTACGGCTTCACCACCGAGAACGCGCATTACGGCGACACGCACAACCCGCTGAACCTGGACCACAGCGCGGGCGGCTCCTCGGGCGGTTCGGCGGCGTCGGTGGCCGCGTCGCTGTGCGATTTCGCGCTGGGGACCGACACCAACGGCTCGATCCGCGTGCCCGCCTCGTTCTGCGGTATCTTCGGGCTCAAGCCGACATTCGGCCGCCTGCCGCGCACGGGCACCTTCCCGTTCGTGCACGACCTCGATCACCTTGGGCTGTTCGCGCGCTCGGTCGAGGATCTCGCGCTGGTCTACGACACGCTGCAAGGCCACGACGCGGGCGACCACGCCTGCTCGGCGCGCGCCCGGGCGCCGTGCCTGCCGATGATCCATGCGCCATTCAAGGCACGCGCGGCGGTGCTCGGCGGATGGTTCGACGAGCTTGCCGACGATCAGGGACGCGAGGCGGTCGCGCGCGTTGCCGCCGAACTCGGCGCACGGGGACGGATCGAACTTCCGGGGGCCGAGCGCGCGCGGGCGGCGGCGTTCGTGCTGACCAGCGCCTCGGGCGGCAACCTCCACCGCGAAGCGCTGCGCACATGCGCCGAAGACTTCGATCCGGCGACGCGCGACCGCCTACTCGCCGGCTTGCTGCTGCCCGCAGACGCGGTGCTTCAGGCCCAGCGTGTGCGGCAGTTGTTCCATGCGGAGATCATGGGTGCCTTTGCACACCACGACCTGCTGATCGCCCCGGCGACTCCGTGCAGCGCGCCCAGGCTCGGACAGCCGACGATCCGCGTGAACGGACAGGACGTGCCGACCCGCCCCAACATCGGGCTGCTCACACAGCCAATCAGCTTCGTCGGCCTGCCGGTGGTCGCCGTGCCCATCCGCAACGGCGCGATGCCGATCGGCGTCCAGATCATCGCCCCACCGTGGCGCGAAGACCTCGCGCTCGCCGCCGCGGCGCGGCTCGAGCGTGCCGGCGCCGCGCGGAGCCACTGATGCAGATCAACGATCCCGCTACGCTCGCCGAAGTCGAAGCGGCCTTTGCCGCTTACGAGTTGGCGTTGATGACCAACGACCTCGAAGCGCTCGACGCGCTGTTCTGGCAATCGGAGTTCACCGTGCGCATCGGCCCGGGCCAGAACCTCTATGGCATCGATGCGATCCAGGCGTTCCGCGCCGCGCGCCCGGGCGGCTCACCGCAGCGCGAACTGGTCAAAGTCGTGATCACCACCTTCGGCACCGATTTCGCCACCGCCAACGCCGAGTTCCAGCGCGCGGGCAACGCCCCTCCGGGACGCCAGAGCCAGACCTGGGCGCGCTTTCCCGAAGGCTGGCGAGTCGTCTCCGCGCACGTCTCGATGCTGGGAGACGGACATTGAGCCTCAGCCTGCCCAAGGTTCTCACCCTCGCCGCAGTCCGCGAGGCTTACGCCCGAGGTGCGGACCCGCACGAACTGATCGCCGCTTGCGCCTCGCGGATCGCCGCGGGTGACCGCGCCGCGTTCATCACGCCCACGCCTGCCGCGATACTCCAGGACGCCGTCGCCGCGCTGCTCGCCCGCGCGCCGGGGCCGAACAGCCTGCCGCTGTGGGGCGTGCCGTTCGCGGTCAAGGACAACATCGATGTCGCGGGCCTGCCGACCACCTGCGCCTGCCCCGAATTCGCGCACGTCGCGAAGGAAGACGCGCCCGTCGTCGCCAAACTGATCGCCGCAGGCGCGATCGTCATGGGCAAGACCAACCTCGACCAGTTCGCGACCGGGCTCAACGGCACGCGCTCGCCTTACGGCGCGCCGCGATCGGTGTTCGATGCGGACTTCATATCGGGCGGATCGAGCTCTGGCTCCGCGGTCTCGGTGGCTGCGGGTTCGGTCACGTTCTCGCTCGGCACCGACACCGCTGGCTCGGGCCGGGTGCCCGCGATGCTCAACAACATCGTCGGCATCAAGCCCACGCCCGGCCTGCTCTCGAACCGCGGCATGGTCCCGGCTTGCGAAAGCCTCGACTGCATCACCGTCTTCGCCCTGTCCGTGGCTGATGCGGCCGAAGCACGCCGCGTGACAGAGGGCTACGATCCGGCCGACCCCTGGTCGCGAGCCGCTCAGCCGCACGTGATCCCGGGAACGGGCCTGCGCATCGGCGTGCTCGCCCCCGCCGACCGCGACTTCCGCGGCGATGCGAACGCGGAACGGCTTTACGACATCGCCTGCGCTCGCCTCGAAGCCACCCTGGTCCCGATCGACTACACTCCGTTCCGCGACACCGCGGCGCTGCTTTACGACGGCGCATGGGTTGCCGAGCGCGAAGTCGCCTTCGCCGCGCTCGGCCTGCCGCCCTCGGTGCTCGACCCGAGCGTCGGCGCGATCTTCGCCAAGGGCCGCGAACTCTCGGCGCTCGATGCGTTTCGCGGGCTGCACAAGCTCGAAGCCTTGAAGCGCCGCTGCGCCGAACAACTGGCCAAAGTCGACGTGCTGCTTCTGCCGACCGCGCCGACGACGTTCACCGTCGCCGAAATGCTCGATCAGCCGATCGCCGCCAATTCCGCGCTCGGGCTCTACACCAATTTCTGCAACTTCCTCGGCATGGCCGCGATCGCGGTGCCATCGGGATTCGGCGACAACGGCCTGCCTTACGGCGCGATGCTGGTCGCGCCGGGCTTTTCGGACGACGCGCTTCTCCCGCTCGCCGACACGCTTCACCGCCTCGCCGCGACCGGCTCGGGAATAGACCGCGAGGCGATCCTGCCACCCCTCTCCGCGTCCTCACCCGATGCCGCGCGGATCGACATCGCCGTGGTCGGCGCGCACCTCTCCGGTATGCCGCTCAACCCCGAGGTAACCGGTCTCGGCGGCACGCTGGTGGGTCCGCGACGCACGCTGCCGGGATATCGCCTGTTCGCGCTGCCCGGCACCAGTCCGCCCAAACCGGGCATGGTGTTCGAGCCCGACTATGTCGGTCCCGGGATCGAACTCGAAGTCTGGTCGCTCCCCGCGGAGGGTTTCGCGCAGTTCGTCGGGGCCATCCCCTCGCCTCTCGGCATCGGCCGCATCCGGCTGGCGGACGGTAGCGACGTGGCGGGCTTCCTGTGCGAAAGCTGGGCTGTCGCCGGCGCGCGCGAAGTCACGCAATTCGGCGGTTGGCGCGCCTTCGTCGCGGCCAACGCTGCAAAGCCGGCGGAAGCGACGAGCGCAAGCTGAACCACGACGCCGGGTCCCGCTCGCACGATCGATCCACACCACTTCCGATCCCGAACCAGATTATCGAGCATTTGCGTGCAATTAGCGGCACATAGGCGATCAACGGAGTTGGCCGATGGCCTCGAAGTCCGGCTCACCGGGGGGTGGATCGGGGGGGTATCGGCTTTGTTTTCGACTGTTCGGCGGCACAGCCCTGCCGCTGGCAAGCACGGACGAGCGCGTCCTTCCACCCGGGTGGA
>CAJCHR010000106.1 GCA_903970225.1 Actinobacteria bacterium 21-64-8
CTCGTTTGCTGCAAATGCGTCGCAGAGGTTATTTTACCGGAACCATTTTCCCGGTGGATGCTTAACATGCGTAAGTCAGCTTGCCGTCATGCGCCGGTCTGCTTAACAAAAATGAGCGGCCTGAGGGATCTCGAGCCCTGAGGGAAACCGAATGGTTGCGTCCGAATTCCCGCTGACCCGATTGTTCCTTCGGGGCCGTCTTCGTCACGCGCTGACCGAGGACGAAAAGGTTCTGCTGGAATCCTTGATCGAGGGCACCCGGCGGGTTGCCGCTGGGGAGGTGATCATCCGCCGTGGCGCGGTTGCACAGCAGAGCACGCTGCTGCTCGACGGTTTCATCGCCCGCGTCATCAACGATGGCGCCAGTCGGCATATCGTGGGATTCCAGGTTCCGGGGGATTACGTCGATCTTCACGGTTTTGCGCTCAAACGGCTCGATCACGATGTTGTCGCGATGGGGCCGGTGCAGATCGGCTATACCAGTCACGCGCGGCTTGAGCGGCTCATGGGCGAGGCGCCGCATCTTACCCGGCTCCTCTGGTTTTCCACCTTGCTCGATGCGGCAATCCACCGCGAATGGATCCTCAAGCTTGAGGAGCTGAAGGCCGATCAGCGGCTTGCGCATGTCATCATCGAATTATGGCATCGACTGAATTTCGTCGAACTCGCCGATCCCCATGGCTTCAACATGCCGATGCTCCAGACCGATCTGGCCGACGCGTGCGGCACGACATCGGTGCATATCAACCGGGTCATCCGTGCCTTGCGCGAGCGCGGACTGCTCGAGATTGGGCGCGGGCGGGTGACGATCCCCGGTATGGCCGAACTCGCCCGCTATGCGGCGTTTTCTCCCGATTATCTTTACGGTACGGGCGCGCTGCAGGTCGTGACCGAGCTCGACGCGAACGCCGACGCGTGACGCGATGTTAATTTCCGCCCCAACCGCCTGGAGTGCGTTGCGTTATCGCCGCGTCATGACCACACAGGGGTCTTGAACCAACTCATTCGCGGAGGGAACGCAGATGGCCACCGACAAGTCCGACAACGCCAAAGGCGTGCTGATCGACAGCCTCAACGGGCTGCTCGCCGACTATTTCACGCTCTATCTCAAGACCAAGAGCTTCCACTGGCACGTCCACGGCCCGCAGTTCCATGACCTGCACCTGCTGTTCGACACCCAGGCGACCGAGATTTTCGCGATGACCGACATCGTTGCCGAGCGCGTGCGCAAGCTGGGCGGGACCACGCTGACTTCGATCGGAGCGGTCGGCAAGAAGGCGTCGATCAAGGATGAGGATCGCACCGACATCGATGCGCTCGACATGGTCAGGGAGCTTCAGCTCAACAACGAGGCGCTGGTCGCCACATTGAAGAAGACAAAGGAAGCCGCGGGCGCGGCGGGCGACAACGCCACCGACGGCGCGATCGACGACTGGACCGATCAGGCCGAGCAGCGCGCCTGGTTCCTGCGCGAAATCAACGCCTGACCCGAAAGCGCCCGAGCATGGCCGATCCCACGATCATCGAGGGCGCAAGCGACGCCGACATCGCCAAGTGGCTCCACGCGCGGCTTACCGCCGCGCTGGAGGCGCTGCCGGGCGATGTCGTCATAACCGTCCCTGGCGGCAACACGCCGTTCCCGATCTTCGCCGAACTGGCGAAGGAAGAGATCGACTGGAGCCGGATCGTGGTCTGGCCGGGTGACGACCGGATCGTCCCCGAGGACAACCCCGCGAGCAACGTCGGCCGTATCCGCAAGACGCTCGAGCCGGTCGGCGCGCGGATCGTGCCGCTGACCGAAGGCGCGCAGCCGCCACGCTTTGCCATTGCCTGGCTCGGCATGGGCGGAGACGGGCATATCGCCTCGCTGTTTCCGAATACCAATCCCGATCCGCAAGACCCCGTGCCCGTACGTCGAATCACGCCCGAACCGTTGCCGCCCGAGGCGCCGTTCGATCGGATCACGCTTACGATCCCCGCCTTGCTCAAGAGCGATGCGCTGATGTTCGTGATCCGCGGCGACGACAAGCGTGCGGTGTTCGATGCCGCTGCGCGCGGCGAGAGTGATGCGCCGGTCGCGCGTTTGCTGAAGGCTGCGCATCAGTCGGTGACATGCTTCACCTGATTGCCCAGCGGCTGGTCCCCGCTCCCCTTCATCGCCTGATCCTCAACGTCGTGCACGAAGCGCGCGTCGTCTGGTGGCGTCGGACCAGGCCGCCCAGCCAGGATTGTCGGGCAATCGCGATAGACCGTGAGGGCCGGGTGCTTCTGGTGCTCCATTCCTACGGCAACGAAGGCTGGATGGCGCCGGGCGGGAAACCCGATCGCGGCGAGGACATCGTCGAGGCAGGCAAGCGCGAACTGTTCGAGGAGACCGGTGTGCGTCTGTCGCGCGCGATCGAGGTGATGCATCCCGATCCCGAGGCGGCCCGCCGGGTGTTCGTCGTCGTGGGAAAGGCAGAAGGTGAACCCAAAGCCGACGGGCGTGAAATCCTGGAGGCCCGGTTCTGCGCGCTCGATGCGTTGCCCGAGCCTGTGAGAGGATCGCGCGAGACGCAGCTTCGCGCGTGGATCGCGCGTTACCACGAGCAGATCGCTGCACTCGCGCCGGAAAATTCAGGGGCGCAAATCCCTTAACGTCTTCGCCGCAGCGGCCGGCAGGTCCGACAGCGCCGCGATTCGCGACTCTCCGGCGCCGTGCCCGATCGCAGACCACGCCGGTGGTGATCACATCCTCGATGACACGCACCCACATTCCAGCCTCGATTCAGAGCAGGCTCAGTTGCCCACCCTGCTCTTCGATCTCGTCTTCCTCGCCCTCCAGCGCCGACAACGTCAGGCCCATCAGCCGTATGGGCTGGGGCAGGGGCAGCAGCGCGTCGAGCAGGGCATGGCCCAACTGGGCGAACTCGCGCTTGTCCGCGACCGCATGCGGCATCGAGCGGGCGCGGGTGAGGATGGTGAAATCGATGTGCTTGAGCTTGAGCGTTACCGTCCGGCCGCGCGAGCCAGCCTTGTCGATCCGCTCCCAGACGATATCGACGATGTTGTCCAAAGCCTCGCGCAATGCGGAACCGGAAGAAATGTCGCGATCGAACGTGCGCTCCCCGCCCAGCGACTTGCGCGGCCGGTCGGCGCGGACGGCGCGCAAGTCCACGCCCCGGGCGGCACGGTAAAGATAGTCCGCGAAACTCCCGAAGTTGGCGCGCAGGAAGGCGATGTCCTTGGTTGCGAGATCGGCGCCGGTCTCGATCCCCAGCCGCGCCATCTTCTCCGCGCTGCGCGGGCCGACGCCGTGAAAGCGCCGGATCGGGAGGCTGGCGACATACGCGACGCCTTCGCCGGGGCGGATCACACACAGGCCATCGGGCTTGTTCTCGTCGCTCGCGAGCTTGGCGATAAACTTGTTGTAGGACACCCCAGCGCTCGCCGTCAGCCCGGTCTGCGCACGGATCTCTGCGCGGATGATCTGGGCGATGCGCGTAGCCGAACCGATGCCGCGCAGATCGTCAGTGACGTCGAGATACGCCTCGTCGAGCGACAGTGGCTCGACATGCGGCGTAAAGGTTTCGAAGATCGCGCGGATTTGCTGCGAGACGGCTCGGTAGACGTCGAAACGGGGTTTTCGAAAGATCAGCCCGGGACAGAGCCGCGCCGCTCGTACCGATGGCATCGCCGAACGAACACCAAACACGCGCGATTCGTAGCTCGCCGCCGCGACCACCCCGCGCTCGGAGGAGCCGCCGACTGCGACCGGCTTGCCGCGCAAGGACGGATCATCCCGCTGTTCGACGCTGGCGTAGAATGCATCCATGTCGACGTGGATGATTTTGCGAAGGCCGAAACCAGCGGCGCCGACCGCATTTTCATCCGCCTCGTTCGATTGGCCGCTCATGGCAACGCTATAACGCGCTTGCGTCCGTCCTACACGCGGTCAACTTAACGGCGGGGTACGAGGCCATCGGCTCTCGTACCCCAAACCGTCG
>CAJCHR010000107.1 GCA_903970225.1 Actinobacteria bacterium 21-64-8
CGACGGCCCGGCAGGCGGCCCTCCCCCGCTCAGCCTCGGCGGCGAGGAGTTCGGCGCGCTGGGTCAGGGCACCATCGGTCTCGACCCGACGCTGACGTTCGCCAACTTCGTCACCGGCACCGGCAACGTGCTCGCCTGCAATGCGGCGCAGCGGATGGCCGCGATGGAGCCGCCGCAGTTCTCGCCGCTCTACCTTAAGGGCGCGACCGGCCAGGGAAAGACTCACCTGCTGCACGCGATGGGCCACGCCTATCTGTCTAGCCACCCGCGTGCGCGGATCTTCTATTGCTCGGCCGAGCGCTTCATGGTCGAGTTCGTGCAGGCGCTGCGTCAGAACCAGATGCTCGAATTCAAGCAGCGGCTGCGCGGCTTCGACCTGCTGCTGGTCGATGACATCCAGTTCATCATCGGCAAGGCCAGCGCGCAAGAAGAGCTCTTGTATACGATCGACGCGTTACTTGCCGAGGGCAAGCGCCTCGTGTTCGCAGCCGACCGCGCTCCGCAGGCATTGGACGGAGTCGAACCACGCCTGCTCTCGCGGCTGTCGATGGGCCTCGTCGCCGATATCTCGCCAGCGGACATCGATCTGCGCCGCGCGATCCTCGAGCATCGCCTCGCGCGCTTCACCCCGAGCCAAGTTCCGGCGGATGTGATCGAGTTCCTCGCGCGCACGATCAACCGCAACATCCGCGAGCTCGTCGGCGGGCTCAACAAGCTGATCGCCTACGCGCAGCTCACCGGCCAGGCGGTGAGCCTGCAACTGGCCGAGGAGCAGCTGACCGATATCCTGTCGGCCAACCGCAAGCGCATCACGATCGACGAGATCCAGCGCACGGTCTGCCAATTCTACCGGGTCGATCGCTCGGAGATGTCATCCAAGCGCCGCAACCGCGCGGTTGTCCGCCCGAGGCAGGTCGCGATGTACCTCGCCAAGGTGCTGACCCCGCGCAGCTATCCCGAGATCGGTCGCAAGTTCGGCAACCGCGATCACTCGACCGTGATTCATGCGGTGCGCCTGATCGAGACCCTGCGCACGCAGGACGCCGACATGGACGGCGATGTGCGCAGCCTGCTGCGCCAGCTGGAAAGCTGACGTAGGCGCAAGCCAGATTGGTGTCGGTGCATGGCCTTCGACAATCTCAGGCTAGCGCCGCTTCGCGACTATAAGGTCTTTATTCGCACCCGCTCAGGCTGAACCTGCCGAAGCCGCCCGCCGAACCGGTCCTAGCCCGAAGCATCTACTCCAGCGGCACGCCCGGCAACTGCTTGGCGGTGCGGATGGTCAGCGAGGTCTTGACGCTCGCCACGTTGGGCGCGGGCGTCAGCTTGCTGGTCAGGAATTCCTGGAAGCTCTGCAGATCACGGCTGACGATCTTGAGGATGAAATCGATCTCGCCGTTGAGCATGTGGCACTCGCGCACTTCGGGCAGTCCGCGCATGTGATCCTCGAACTGGCGCAGCGCCTCCTCAGCCTGGCTCTTGAGGCTGACGAGCGCGAACACCGTGATCGCAAAACCGAGCTTCGAGGCGTCAAGATCGGCATGGTAGCCGCGGATCACGCCCTCTTCTTCGAGGGAGCGGACACGGCGCAGGCAAGGCGGCGCGGTCAGGCCAACGCGCTGCGCCAGCTCGACGTTGGTGATCCTGCCCTCAGCCTGCAGTTCGGCCAGCAAGCGCCTGTCGATCGAATCGAGATTTGCCATTCCCGCCAATCTGCCCCTGCTGACCCATTGCGCCCTGAAGCGCGAGCACTCCGATCCCCCGCCCCGTGATGCTTTATTGGCTTAAACCAGCCGCACACGAACGATTATTAGCTTTTACGGGAATTCTGCGCCCGCGCAACGCACAATCGCGCCGATGCCGTCGAGAACAGGCCGGCTTCGCGCACCTGCGGGCGGCGCCAGTGGCGCTTGCGCGATACCCTTGCGCCTGCGCTGTACGGCGGTTAACCCCCGCCGACCTTGACCGCGCCGTTTGGCCCGGTTTCGGGGGCCTGTAGCTCAGCGGTTAGAGCTGGCCGCTCATAACGGCTAGGTCGCGGGTTCGAATCCTGCCGGGCCCACCACTCTCTCGGCCACGATGCCGCAATCGCACTTGGCTTCGTGCAGGCTTGGTCGTAGCTTGGGCACACTAGCGAACACGAGGTGGAGAGTTAGCATGTCGAAAAATCCCGACAGTATGCCGGCGATCGTCAATCGAAAGGTCAGCGAGGACGCGCCGAATGAAGGAGCCATCGAAACCAAGTCCGAAGGCGATGAGGCGGTAGAGGATATCAAGGACGAATAGACAATCGCGTCAGGGGGCGCCTTCATGCGCCCGGCGCGATGTCTGCTTGAAGGCCCCCGCTTGCGGGGGCCTTTTGCGTATTTACGGCGGTTGGTTCCGCTTCGGAGGTCAACCGAGTTTCCACGACAGGCAAAGCATGATACGTTGCGCCTCTTGGCTCGGTCCCAATAGACTCCGCGAGAGAGCGGCGCTGCCGAACCTCGGGAGACGTTGGATGGCGACGATTGAGCGCGAGGTGCCCAACATCCTGCGCCATGCGCACGAGCAGGTGCTGCTGGCACTCTGGGCGGAAACCACCGAGGAGGAAGCGACTCACCGCGATCAGGCGGATGCACTGATGCGTGAGGCGGTTCGCGGGATCAGCGACGATCCGGAACGTTCCTACGACTGGGCGATGGTCGCACCGGGTCACTGATCCTTTCCGCGGTCTCACGCACGCGTTGCCTCGGACCCCTCCGGATTGGTGCCTCCGACCGGGGCCATGCGAGCCGCTCATCACGAATGCCGCTCAACGGAAATCCCGGCCACCCGTGATGGCCGTTCGGCCATGGAGCATCTCCGGGAGCTCCAATTCTTGCCGCTCGAAGCGCAACGAATTTACCGGATCGAACGGCTCACACTGACGTTTCCGCCGGCAAAGCTTATGTGCACGAGCGCACAAGGTTCGAGTCGAAACCGGAAATTGCGTCAAAAATCATTCAACAACGGTCCCAATGCGCACTCGGATACGTTAATGTTGGTCAAGGTGGTGAACGATTCGTCGATAATATGTCGATTGGCGCACGTTCCTCGCCTGGATGCGCTCGACCGGAAAATGCCCATGACCCATCAATGGCAATCGACCGAGATGCCTTCGTCGCCCGAGCCTGACCGGCTCGCGTCGCTGACGCAGAAGCAGCGAGACGTCCTCGATCTCCTAGTGGAGTTCAAAACCTCGAAGGAAATCTCGAGGATTCTCAACATTTCCCCGCACACGGTCGATCAACGTGTGGAAGCGTCGAAGGCCAAGCTGGGCGCCGCTTCGCGATCCGAACTCGCGCTGATTTATCGCGAACTGCTCGAGCAGGCGGGCACGTCAGACATGCCGTCCATCCGCCGGGCCATATCCGAACGATTGACATACGAGACTTCGCAGGTCGCCGAGACCGACGATGCCGGGCATTTGCCGTCTCGGGTTGGGCCGGCGCTTGCTCCGCTGAAGGATCCGGAACCGAGCAACAATGCGGTTCCGGACAACATCGAAAACGAGATACGAGTTGTCCCGGAGCTGTTCGACGGCCGTTGGGGAACGCTCGCAAGATTGGTGACAATCCTTGCGATCACGATCCTCATCTGCATCGCCTTCCTCGGGGGTCTCGCCATCTTCGTCCAGGTTTCACACCTCGTGGGGGTGGGGTAGCGGTAGCGCCCCTTCTCGGCGGGGCCACCGCCTAGAACAGGGGTTTAGTTATCATGGGTATGACCATCGACGCCGCACACTCGCGGATCTCACGTGAACTGATCGAGGCCGAGCTGGCCGTGGACGAGGCACTGATCAAGCAGTCGATGCTGTTCACCTCGATGGTGACGGCACGCCGCGATCTGGGCCTTGCCAGCACCACCGGCCAGGAAGCGCTGCTTCGCCTTTCCAAATCACAGCAGTCTCTGCTGAGCGCCGGCGGCGATCTCTCACGCGTACATAGCCATATGCTGGCGGTTGGCACAGAGATCCGGGGCGACCTGGTCTCCGATTGCCCGGCCGGAGGCAAAACTTCGACCGGCCAGCTCGCAGCAGCCTGATCGTCACCATCTAGCTTAGGGTCCTGCTGCCATGCGCTTCTGGCTCACGGTCGCGACATTCGTTGTCCTGTTCGGTCTTGCCAGGCGATATGGCAAGGAGCCGGAACAGCAGGTTGCAGCGATCCTTCTGGCGAATTTTCTGCTGCTCCTGTTTTACGTGGAGCTTCGCGGGAACGTCGCATTCGCTTCCGTCGACCGCGTTCTCGCGGTGCTCGATCTTGGTTCGTTGGTCGGGTTCCTATGGGTGGCGCTCCGCGCCAACCGGATGTGGCCGTTGCTGATCGCAGCGCTGCAGGTGGTGGTGATGATCGCCCATCTCAGCGTGTTTATCGAGCTGGGCGCGCGCACCGTCTACTGGGGCATGATGGCCGTGTCCCAGTACCTGCAGCTGTTCGTGCTGGCCGGCGGTCTGATCTCTCATCACCTTCGGGTGAAACGTGTCGGACCGTATCGCAGCTGGCGGCCGATGCTGCCCGCGTAATTTCGCCGTCTGAATGGGCTTAAATTGGGAGAGAATGCGATGGCTTACTGGATCTTGCAGGGATTGACCCCGATCCATCTCGCGGTCGCTGCAGCGGCAGCGCTTCTGACGTTTCTGATTCCGGTCTGAGTTACCTCCGGGACCGGATTTGGCCCGCGGACCGCCCCTGGCCGCGGGCCATTTTTTTGGCTCAACACTTCAATCAAACGAACACGGCTCGCCGCCTCATGCCAGTGCCACGTATTGGGCCAGCGCATAGAATTGCTGGCTGGTCCACATAACTGGCGGCAGCACCAGATTGCGCACGATGCCCCACTGCGGCGCGACATAGGGCACCACCAGCAGCAGCACGAGCATCAGCCCGAGTCCGAACGGGCGCAACCGCGCGTAAGCGGCGGCGGCAGAGCGCGGCAACAGCCCCTCGACGATATGCGATCCGTCGAACGGCGGCACCGGCAGCAGATTGAACAGCGCCAGCGACACGTTGAGCCAGACGAAATTGTCGAGATTGTCGTGAGCGAACTGGACGAGCATCGTGACCGTCCCGTCGTAACGGCCGAGCATGCCCAGCCCGACAGCTGCCAGAGCCGCAAGCAGGAGATTGCTCAGCGGTCCCGCCGCCGCGACTGCGATCATCCCGAAGCGCGGATTTCTCAACCGCCGCGCATCGATCGGAACCGGCTTCGCCCAGCCGAACACCGGCCCCTTGAACAGCGCGAGAATGCCGGGAAGCAGCAACGTGCCCACCGGGTCGACATGGCGCAGGGGATTGAGACTCAGGCGGCCAGCGCGGTGCGCAGTGGGATCACCCAACATCCATGCGACCCAGCCATGTGCCACCTCATGACATACGATCGCAAAGATCAGCGGCACGAACAGCGTCGCGATCAGCCACAGGGTACCGCCTCCGTTGCTGAAGCCGCTCACAAGCCCAATCCCTCGCGGTCGCGCTCGACCACAGAGAAGATCGCGCTGTCACGCAGATAGCCGGTCCACGTGATCCGGTGATTGCGCAGCACGCCCTCGAACGTCGCACCGACTTTCAGGCACGCCGCTTGCGAGCGTGCATTGCGCGTATCGACATTGAGGAACATCCGCTTGAGGCCGCGGGCAAAACCGTGCGCAAACATCATCCGCTTCATCGCTCCATTGACGCGGCCACCGCGCCACCTCGGTGCAATATAGGTATTGCCGATCTCCGCGGAGAGGTGCCGCGTGTCGGCATCGATCCACGCGGTCATGCCGATCACGTCATCCCCAGCAAGGATCGCGAAGGGCAGCCGCGCGGGATTGGCGAGCAGCGACGCGAAAGTCTCGTCGAAATGATCGGGGCCATAGGAGACCGCATACATCTCCCAGATCGCGAGATCCTCGGCACAGCGCGCGCGCAGTATCTCCCGGTGCGCTTCGGTGAGCGGTTCTAGCTGCACTTGCGGACATGCAAGCGGCACCCAGAGCCCCAGCGGATCGCGGCTCATGACCCACTCCAGGGATTCCGATGGCCCAGCGCTTCGGAAAAGTGGCGGCGACAGACCGCGACGTAGCGATCATTGCCGCCGATCTCGGTCTGCGCCCCTTCCTGCACCGCGTTGCCGCTGTCATCGACGCGCAAGTTCATCGTCGCCTTGCGCCCGCAGAAGCATACCGCCTTGAGCTCGACCAATGCATCGGCAATCCCCAGCAGAACCGCCGAGCCTTCGAACAGTTCGCCGCGAAAGTCGGTCCTGAGACCGTGGCAGAGCACCGGAATGCCGAGCTCATCGACGATCCGCGCGCATTGCCAGACTTGATCAGGCGTCAGAAACTGCGCTTCGTCGATGAGCACGCAGGCGATCGGCCGCGCCGCGTGGGCGGCCGTGACTCTGCCGAAAAAGTCGGTCGCGCCATCGAACCGCTCGGCATCGGCCGCCAATCCGATCCGGCTCTCGATCGCCTTGTGCCCCGCGCGCGTATCGACTTGCGCAGTCCACAGCATCGTATGCAGCCCGCGCTCGCGATAGTTGAAGTCCGCCTGGAGCAGCCGGGTCGATTTGCCCGCATTCATGCTGGCATAGTAGAAATAGAGCTTGGCCATCGCACTGCCCTGCTCCCGCTGGTCGTATCCGGCAAGAGGAGCTCAGGGGCGCGTAGCCGCGATGCGGGACTTACCTCGCAGGCGAGAGCGTCGCCAGCCATTCAAGCAACGCGCTGGCCAACCAGATGCGGTGATCGGAGAACGAGTGGTCCGTCGGTATCACTGTCTCGATCAGCGCGACACCGGCCTTCCGGGCCGCGAGGACATCAGCCGCATGGAAGTCCCCCAGCCCGCGTGTCGCCGAGTAAATCGCAAGGCGGCGCGCCTTCAGCGCGCCGATCGTCACGGTCAGATCGAACTTCGGATCGGCGGCCAGCCATTCCTTGAGGACATCGCCCTCTTCAGCGTTCAGCGGCGGCATGTCGCCATCGACCTCGCTCGCCTTGAACTTTGCCAGGAATGCCGGATCGTGCGCTGCGCGGCCGATCGCGGCGAGATCGGCCGGGTCGATCAGAAACGCGCCGAGCAGCCGGGGATCGTCGGCCAGCACCCGCGCAGCCATCATCCCGCCCATGCTATGCCCGGCGACCGCGATCTTGCCGGGATCGATGCGGAAGCGCGCGACGTTCGTCGGATCGCGCAAGAAGGCGAGCGCGGCGGCGGAGTCCTCGGCGCTGTGCGTGAAGCTGAAGGTGCCCGGGCTGCCCCAGCTGCCGCGATAGTGGAACGTCAGCACGTTCCATCCGGCGCGGCGCGCGGCCTGAGCAAGATCGAGATTCTGCTCGTTGCCCGGAAAGCCGTGAAGCAGCAGCAAGGTCGGGTGCGGCCCCTTGCCGCTCGCAAGGTACAACACGCCGTTGATGAGAAGCCCGGCGGTTGGGATGCGCACGGCTTCGAGCGACGCCGGGAATGCCTTATCGGCAGGCGGATCGGCAAGAATGGCGGCCAGGGACGGCGTTTCCGTGAACGTGACTGGCTCGGTCACGCCTGGCAAGGCCCTCGCGGCCGATGGTTCGGCCATGAGAGCAGCGGGGAAAAGACCGGCAGCGCTCGCAACGGCACATACCGCCGTGCCTACCATCAGCTTTATGTGAATCATCTTCGCCGATTCCCATGCGTATCGTAGCGGGCTCGCCTCAGGCTTGTGCTTGTGCCAGCAGCACTTCCGCAAGCGCTTGAGGGCGCGTGTTCATCACCTGATGTCCGGCGTCGATGCGAACGACTGTGTCGACCTTGAACGCCTCCGCGAACCTCTCCTGCCATGGCGGCGGCAGGCTCTTGTCCTGCAGGCACAGCACGAAAGTCGATGGGATCGCGCCGAGGTGATCGTAGCGCCAGTCGCGATAGGTGTACGAGCTCGTCGGCCACTGGTCATTTCCCAGCCTGGCGAGAAACGCGTCGGCCTCGGCGGGCGCCATGTCGTTGCAGAACATCACGCGGAAGCGTTCCTCCATCGTCGAGGTCGCCGGATCGAGCGGCCAGCCGACCTGATCCTCGTGCTCGCCATGAAGGCCGCCGCCCATCCGCTCGATCGTGGTCATGCCGGGCGGCGGGGCCGAGCAGGTCACGTAGACCAGCGCTGCGAACAGATCGGGCCGCCGCTCCGCCAGGCGCGGCAGCACCATGCCCGCTTGCGAATGCCCTACCAGGACAACAGCACGTAAATCGGCGGCAATGAGATCCTCGATCAGACCGTCGATAATGTCGTCGAATTCGATTGCCGCGGTGTCGATTCCGCGCTTCGTTCCGCAACCCGGCGCGTCGAGCGCGAGAAAACGGTGTTCGCCATGCGATTGCAGCCGCAAAGCCGCAATCGTCTCGTCCCAGACCCAGCTGCCCTGCCCGCCGCCATGGACGAACGCGAAATCAGTCACCGCCGGTCTCCTTCAGATCGCGCGCCACGCGCGGATCGGCGAGCAAGCTATCGATCCGGTTGGCCTCGTCGAAGCTCTCGTCGGCGACGAACCGCAGCTTTGCGGCGAACCTCAGCTTCAGCCGCCCGGCCACCTCGCGCTGGAAGAACGCGGTGTTCGTGCGCAGCGCCTTCAAGACCTCGTCCATCTGCGCACCGAGTAGCGGGCGAACGAAGACGGTGGCCTGCCGCAAATCGGGCGACATCCGCACTTCGGTGACGCTGACCGCGTGCGCGGTGAGCACCTCATCGTGGACCAGTTGCCGCGTGAGCAGCTCGGAGAGCACGTGGCGCACCTGCTCGCCCACTTTGAGCAAACGGACCGCGCGGGCATCGTGAGACGATTGTTGATAAGCCAAGGGTTCAGATCACTCGCATCATGGGGCGCCCACCAACGGCCGGCGACAACTCGCGACCATCCGCGACGCAGCCTTTGTACGCTGAATCTATTTTCCCGCCGAGTTCAAAGCAAGGAGACAGATGATGTCCGGATTTCCAACGCGGGCGCTTGCCGCCGCGATCGCCGCGGGGCTGCTCGCCGGCACCGTTACCCCGCCCGCTTTCGCCGAGCCCGGACACGGGCCCATGGGGCATAAGCCGCAAGGGCATGGGCCGCACGGCGGGCCGGATCGGCCGGGACCCGGCGGCCAGTGGCGACAGGGCCAGCATTTCGACCAGCGCTATGCCACGCGCTACCAGGCGATCGACTATCGCCGCTATCACGGCTTGCGCGCGCCGCCGCGGGGCTATCACTGGGTGCGATCGGGCAATGACGCGGTGCTGGTGGCGATTACCACGGGCATCGTCGCCTCGGTCATCGCGAACGCTGCGCGCTGAAGACAGGTCGGGCGCGGCACCATGCCGCGCCCGATCACATCTTTCCAAGAATGCGCGCGAGCGAGCGCATGTTGCGGGCCGTGCCCTTGCAGCCGAGCCGCCTTGCGATGAAAGCGCCGGTCAGCTTGCTGTCGGCAACGCCGCCGACGAAATCGATATAAAGCGCGCGGTCGCCCGCGGCGAGTTTCTCGGTGCCACGCTCGGCCTGATCGGCGATCAACCGTTCGAACTGCTCGGGGGACGGCTGGTGTTCGAGGAAATGGGTGTGGACCTGCTTGTCCTCGCCCTCGCCCGCGAAAGGATTGTCGGCAATCGCCGCCGCAACCTCGGCCTTGTCGCGCACGCACACGGCTGCATCCATGGCGAAGCGCTCGACCAGAATGCCGCCCAGTTTCTCCTCGAGGCCTCGCGTCGGCCGCTCGTCGAAATCGAACAGCACGTTGCCGCTGGCGACCACGGTTTCGACGTTGGAAAAGTCCTCCATCTCGAACGCGGCGCGCAAGTCCGCCATCGTCAGTCGGTTGCCACCGACGTTGATGCTGCCGAGGAAAGCGACGTAGCGGGTCATCAACCGGCAAGCAGGGCTTCGGTGTAGAACGTCAGCCGATTCCCCGCCGGATCGGTGATGACGATTTCCAGCGTTCCCCACGGCGTTCGCTCGGGCTCGCCCGGCCGCGCATTGCCGAACGCCTTGGCGCGCAAAGCGGCCATGTACGCCGTCACGTCGTCAACTGGAATGCGTACCCCTGATCCCGGGGTCGCATCACCGTAATGCTCGGAAATGTGCAGTGCGCACGTGCCGTTCCGCACTCCCATGTACAGCGGCAGGCCAGGCTCGAAGCGATGCTCGAAGACGAGTTCGAAGCCCAGGAAATCCAGGTAAAATGCCTTGGCCCGCGCCTCGTCGAAGCTACGCAGGACCGGTGTCGGGGGGCCGCATGTCATGATCCAGACACTCCTTCCTCGGCCCCCCGTTCACCTTACAGCGTGCGTTCGCGCATCTCCACTTCGAACACCTCGAGCATATCGCCCGCCTTCACATCGTTGGTGTCCTGCAGGACCACACCGCATTCGAGGCCCTGGCGGACTTCGGCGACATCGTCCTTGAAGCGCCGCAGCGAGGCGATCGTGGTGCGCGAGACAATGACGTCGCTTCGCGTGAGGCGCGCCTCGAGGCCCTTGCGGATGAAGCCTTCCTGCACGAGCAGACCGGCCGCCTTGTCCTTCTTGCCCGCGGAGAAGATCTCCTTGACCAGCGCGCGTCCGACGACGGTTTCGAGCCGTTCCGGACCCCACACACCGGCCATCTCTTTCGAGATATCCTCGGTTAGGTGGTAGATCACGTCGAAGTACTTCATCCGCACCTTGGTGCGCGCAAGAAGCTCGCGCGCCTTGGGGTTGGGACGGACGTTGAAGCCCACGATCGGAGCGCCCGAAGCGGCTGCGAGCGTCACGTCGCTCTCGGTGATCGCACCGACGCCGGAGTGCAGGATACGTACCTTGATCTCGTCGTTCGAGATTGCGTTCAAAGCGTTATTGATCGCCTCGACCGAACCTTGCACGTCGGCCTTGATCACCAGCGGGTATTCGATGACGTCGGTCTTCGCCTTCAGGGCGGAGAACATCGTCTCGAGGCTGGCGGGGCCGGTTGCGGTGCGCTTGGCGGTTGCCTGCTCGGCGCGGTACAGGGCGACCTCGCGGGCACGCTGCTCGCTTTCGACCACGGTCAGCGTCTCACCGGCACCCGGCACGCCGCCGAGGCCGAGCACTTCGACCGGCAATGACGGCGGAGCTTCCTTGATCTGGCGGCCCTTGTCGTCGAGCATCGCACGTACGCGCCCGCTCTCCGTGCCGACGACGAAGATGTCGCCGACCTTGAGCGTGCCGCGGCTGATCAGCACCGTCGCCAGCGGACCCTTGCCCTTGTCGAGCTTGGCCTCGATCACGGTGCCTTCGGCGGCACGATCGGGGTTGGAGCGCAGTTCGAGCAGTTCGGCCTGGAGCAGGATCTTCTCGATCAGCTCGTCGAGACCCGCGCCGGTCTTGGCCGAGACTTCGACATCCTGAACGTCGCCGCTCATCTCTTCGACCACGACATCGTGCTCGAGCAGGCGCTCGCGGATACGCTGCGGGTTCGCCTCGTGGCGGTCGACCTTGGTGATCGCCACGATCATCGGCACGCCGGCAGCCTTGGTGTGAGCGATCGCCTCGATCGTCTGCGGCATGATCCCGTCATCCGACGCGACCACCAGCACGACGATGTCGGTGACGTTGGCACCGCGCGCGCGCATTTCGGTGAAGGCCTGGTGGCCCGGGGTGTCGAGGAAGGTGATCAGCTCGCCGCCCTTGGTC
>CAJCHR010000108.1 GCA_903970225.1 Actinobacteria bacterium 21-64-8
ATGAGCCGCCGTTCCACCGGCGTGCGGCCCTCCTGCCAGCGCGCACGCAGCCGAAAGGTTTCCTGGCTGCTACCGCCGTAGATCCGCGAAAGCTCGTCCACCGCCACGTCGCTCGCTTGCGGCATATGACTGGCGAGATACCGTCCGAGCCGGTCCGCAAGTTGGTCGGTCGTCTCCTCGGTCATGGCACGTCGAACATCGAGCTCAGGCCCGAGGGTTCGTGCCGGCCCATTACAATCGATTCGAAACAGCCGAAGCCGCGCGACGTGGTCCCATCGGGCAGCGTCATCACCGCTTGCGCGAACGCCTGCGGGTGCTGGTAGGGCGCCTCATGCCGGACGATCTCGCTGGTGCGGATCTCGTCATACCCGATGGCGAGTGGCCCCTTGTTGAGGCCGTGCGACCATTCGGGATTCATGTATCCGATGCCCGAGAGGTAGAAGCGTGCCTCGGCTTCGACATGGATCCGGTAGAGGCGCCCTGCATCATCCCGTGCGTCGATCGACGCATGTCGGGGGAAGCGGGTTTCCGGATAAAATTCCACCTGGAGGCTGGCGTCGTGCAGATGCTCGACTCTGCCGTCATCATGGATCATGATGAGCCCGCGATTCCAGACTTTGCCGTCGCCGTCCTCGTTGACGTAGAAGTGCACGATCCGGTCTGGGAAATGCGCAGGTAGCCAGAACCACCAAACCTGGAACTCGGGGATCGAAGCCGGCTGCTGCGGATCACGGATGCCGACAGAGCGGATGCCCCACGACCGATCTCGCGTACCCAGCGTGGTTTGGGCCTTTAGGCTGACTTCGCGTCCGCCGGCCTTCACACTGCCCGACCAGCGGCCGAGCTGCGTCATGCGGGTGACGTCCTGGACGAGACGCGGCCCACTGCGGCGCGTCGTCCGCGGCTCTTCCAGCGGCGCGTGCCGCCCTTCGAAGATCAGATCGGCCGATATCCCGTGCTCGTTGTCCTCGACGATCACCTGCAACCGCTGGAGCGGTTCCAGCACCTTGATCCGGACCGGGCCGACCTGAGTATCGGTTCGCTCCATGTGCATGTGGCGCGAAGTGTGGAGATTGTACTGAATGTCGCCGATCCGCACGGCGAAGGCGGCGTCCATGATGTTGAGGTAGGGATACACACCCAGCGCTGCGGCGAAGTACACCTCGCCGTCGGTGCTGTATCCGTTGAAGAAATAGCGATCGTAGAAATTGCGGTCGGTCCCAGCGTAGGCAATCGGGTCCGGGGTCTGATGGATAGGGTAATCGTCGGCTTTGGTCAGCATGTGGCGACGTCCGTCATGCGACCGCAAACAGCGTATACTCAAGCCGACCGCCTTCTGCGGAGAGCGTGAGCTTGCCTTTGCCAATGGCCTGCACAGCGTTGAGCCAAGCGTAGCGGCTGTCACCAGTCTCGAACAGCGGCGCGATCGTGGCAAAGAAGCCGACGGACGGATTGGAGAGGTCAAGCCGGCCGTGGTAGTTTACAAAAATCAGCGCATCGTCATGCGTGCGAAGCGTAAGTCGTGCGTCGATTGCCCCGATCGCGCCGGTCCGGATCATGAAGTCCGCCGCTGCCGGTCCAGCCAGCGTGGCATTCACCCGCTCCCCGGTCACAATCACACTGCGGAAAGCACCAATGCTGCGCTCCCCTGACGCCCCCACGCCCACGACGAGGCTGGGTTCGAGTTCTACCACCATTTCGCAAAGGGGAACGAGTTCCAGCATAGCTATCACTTTCCTGACTTAAATGCCCTTCCAGACGGGCGTTCGTTTTTCGATGAAGGCGCGGGGCCCCTCGCGGAAATCCTCGGTCTGTCGAAGGGATGCCATGTGACCCGCGGCAAACGACCGGGCCGCGCCGTCGGCCTGGCCCTGACCGTCACGCGCCGCGGCAAGCGTGCGCTGCACGGCAAGCGGTGCGTTCGCGGCAATCGTCTCGGCCAACTCTCGCGCGGCGGAAAGCGCTTCGCCAGCGGGTACGAGCCGGTTCACCAGACCATGACGATAAGCGAGTGCGGCATCGAAATTCTCGCCGGTGGCGAGAAGCTCGTTGGCGACGTTGCGCGGCAGGGCATTGGCGATACGATGTACGCCCCCTGCCCCAGCCATGAGCCCGCGCTTCACTTCGGGGAGGCCGAACCGCGCGTTCTGGGAGGCTACGATCATCTCGCAAGCGAGGCATATCTCGAAGCCTCCGGCGAGCGCGAGACCTTCCACCACGGCGATCCAAGGCTTCATCCTGCTTGCGAAAACGAAACCGGCGAATCCGCCGGTGGGCGTTTCGATGTCACGAGCATTCCCGGCGGCGATCGCGCCAAGGTCGGCACCCGCGCAGAATACCCGCGGCTCGCTCGAAGTGAGCAGGACCACCCGGATTTCGGGATCGAACTCGACGCGGCGAACGATCGCCTCGAGCGCCGAGGCGATCGCGGGGTTCACCGCGTTGCGCTTGGCGGGACGATCGAGCGTCACCAGCGCGATGTTGGGCGTCATCAGCTCGAACCGGACGGGCTCCGGTTCTGCCCGCGTTTCTGGAATGCTCAATTCTTCCGACATGATGGTCACTCGCCGAAGACGATGACGGATCGGGCGAGCGTTCCCGCGCGCATGTCGTCGAACGCCGCGTTTAGCTGTTCGAGCGGGCGATGCCGCGAGATCATCTCGTCGAGCTTGAGCCGCCCGTCCATGTAGAGATCGATATATCGCGGAATGTCGATGCCGTTGCGCACGCCGCCCATCATCGACCCCTGCACCCGTTTTTCACGCAGGAATGCGAGCGCGGGCAACTCGATCTTCGCATCGTACCGCGCGGCGCCGACGATCGTCTCGAGGCCGCCCTTGGCCAACATCGCAAAGCCGTCCTCGATGGTCTGCTTGAGGCCGATAGCCTCGATGACATGATCAACGCCGCGCCCGCCAGTCAACGCCATAACGTGCTCGACGGCATGACCGGCCGAGCTGTCTATAGTATTGGTTGCACCGAACGTTTGGGCCAGTTCGAGCTTGGATGCGATCCGGTCGATGGCGATGATCTGGCCCGCTCCGGCAAGAACCGCGCCGTTGACGGCCGAGAGCCCCACGCCGCCGCAACCGATGACGGCAACCGTCTCACCTGGCCGAATTCCGGCGGCGCGGATTGCCGCACCCAGCCCCGTGGTCACGCCGCAGCCAATCAGGCAGGCGCGGTCGAACGGCATGTCGCGGCGCATCACGACACACCCGCTCTCGTGCACAAGGATCTGCTCGGCGAACGCACCCATTTTCATGAACGGTTCGAACGCTTCCCCGCCGCGGAACAAACGGGGCGGCTCCGTCTGGCCGCGCATTGCTTCGTCGGTGTTGCACCGATGGGAGTTGCCGCCGTAGCACTGCTCGCAGCGCCCGCAGTGAAAGGTCAGGCAGACCACCACGTGGTCGCCGGGTTTGACGGTATGCACGTCCGCCCCAACTTGCTCAACGATGCCTGCTGCTTCGTGTCCAAGCACCGCGGGCAGCGGTAGCGGCAGATCGCCAGTCAGGATGTGCAGGTCTGAATGGCACACGCCGACGGCTTCCATCCGGACGAGCACCTCACGGCCGATGGGCTTGGAGATCGAGATGTTCTCGATCTCCATGGGGATACCCATCTCGCGAAATACCGCAGCTTTCATCGTCTCTCCCAGTTCTCTCGTGCGCTTTCGCGCTCTACTTCGCGGCGAAGCGGATGCCGGCATCGATGCGAATGGCCTGGGCGTTGAGGTAGGTGTTACGGCAAAGCTCCAAGGCCAGCGACGCGTACTCCTCGGGCTCGCCGAACCGGTTCGGGAACGCAGTCATCGCGCTCAAACGGTCCTTCATCTCTTGCGGTGCGCGGTTCATCAGCGGCGTGCTGAAGATGCCGGGCAGGATCGTGTTCACACGAATACCGAAGCGGCCAAGATCTCGCGCGATCGGGAGCGTCATGCCAACGATCGCCGCCTTGCCCGCAGCATAAGCCGCCTGCCCCATCTGCCCGTCCTGCGCCGCCACAGAGCCGGTGCAAACGATCGCTCCGCGTTCACCGTCGAGCGTATCAAGCGTCGCAGCGCCCGCGGCAAAGCGCGTAATCGTGGCGAAGGTGCCGACAGCGTTCAACGTCACAACACGAGCAAATTCAGCGGTAGGAAACAAGCCGAACGCGCCTGTTTCACGGTCCTTGCGCAACGTCGCCTTGGCATTTCCGCCGCCGGCGCAGGAAATGAGGATCCGCTCCTGACCGTTTGCAGCGCGCGCCTTGGCGAAGGCCGCGTCCAGGCTTTCGTCCGAGAGTACATCGGCCTGACAGAACACGGCGCCGGTTTCAGCCGCCGCTTGCTCGCCCGCATCCGTGTTCAAATCGAAAATCGCCACCTTCGCGCCGGCGGCTCTCAGCGCTTTCACACTCGCCAGCCCCAAGCCCGAGGCGCCTCCCGTCACGACTGCCGAAACCTTAGCATCCACCCTCATTGCAAGGCCCTTGTTGCATTTCTTTATGTCGCCCTTATTGCCGCACCAGCCACACAGAGCAAGCCTTGCGGAGATTTTCATGGAAGCGGATATCCTGCCGGTCGAAGCGATTGCCGATCCGCGCACTTTCACC
>CAJCHR010000109.1 GCA_903970225.1 Actinobacteria bacterium 21-64-8
TCGTCGCGCTGCTGCTGCTCGCGGTGCTGGCGGGGCATGTGGGGTAGCGAAGGGCTGGGGAGTGCGAGGGCCAAACACCTCGCGCTCCCTTCACCGTCATGCTGAACTCGTTTCAGCATCCATCGAGCGGCACGCGCTGCGCCCTATGGCAAGCACCGCTGCATAGCCAAGGGGACCAATGTTGCCTCTCACGCGACGTTGGCGTGGGAGGAGAAATGGATGCTGAAACGAGTTCAGCATGACGAAGTAGCGAGCAGAAGGTGTACCCCGGCCGAATTGGTCTCCGCCCGACGCCAGCCGATCAAAGCTTGGCTTTGGGCTTCTTCATCAGGTTGTTCACCGGCGTGGTCACGTCGACCAGCCCGGCCGATGGCTTGACCTTGGTCGCCTTGGGCTTGCGGATTTCCTTGCTGCTGCGTTTCTGGGCCTTGGCCATGGGGCGTACTCCGACGTCAAGCGGGGGTACGATGGCCCTCGGTCACAAGCAGCTTGCTGAAAAAGTCGAGTGATGGCGCTGCTTTAGCATGACAGCGCCCTCGCCCGGCACGAATTCGCGAAAGCTCAACCGATCGGCCCATCGTCGGCTCTCCTGCGATTGTGGCCGAGACGTATCATCGTCACACGCCGTGAACCAGCGCGCCATTCACCCCTTCTGGTGGTAGAAATCGTACACCGCCTGCGCCACCGCCGCACTGACTCCCGGTGCGCGCTGCAAGTCGTCCAGACCGGCCGCACGCACTTTCCCCGCGGTGCCGAAGTGCAGCAGCAGCGCGCGTTTGCGCGCCGGGCCGATGCCGGGGATCTCGTCGAGCGGCGATGCGGTGATCGCGCGGCTGCGCTTGTCGCGGTGCGCGCCGATCGCGAAGCGGTGGACCTCGTCGCGCAGGCGCTGGAGGTAGAACAGCACCGGAGAGTTCTCGGGCAGCATCTTCTCGCGGCCGTCGGGGAAGTGGAACACCTCGCGGCCCTCGCGGCCGTGGTTCGGGCCCTTGGCGATGGCTATCAGCGCGACGTCCTCGATGCCGAGTTCCTCCACGGTCTCGCGCACCGCGGTCATCTGGCCCTTGCCGCCGTCGATCAGCACGAGGTCGGGCCAGAGGGGGTCGTCGTCCTGCGGGGCGTCGGGGCGCGTCACACCGCCGCCAGCGTCCGGGTCGGCCTCATTCGCCTCCGCGACCAGCCGGCCGAAGCGGCGCGCCATGACTTCGCGCATCATGCCGAAGTCGTCGTTGGTCTGCGCGGTCTTGATGTTGAACTTGCGGTACTGGTTCTTCACGAAGCCCTCGGGCCCGGCGACGACCATCGCGCCGACCGCCTTGGTGCCCTGGATGTGCGAGTTGTCGTAGACCTCGATCCGGCGCGGCGGCTCGGGCAGTTCGAAGAACTCGGCGACCTCGCGCAGGATCTTGGCCTTGGTGCCGCTCTCGGCGGCGCGGCGTTCGAGCGCCTCCACTGCATTTCGGGTCGCCTGCGCGATCAGCCGGCGGCGGTCGCCGCGCTGCGGCACCGAGATGTCGACTTTGCCCCCGGCGCTTTCGCGGAACGCCTCGGCAAGCAGGTCGGCCTCGGGCAAGTCGCGATCGATCAGGATGCAGCGCGCGGGCGGCACTTCCTCGTAGAACTGGGCGAGGAAGGCGGTCAGCACATCCTCGTCGCTGAGGCCCTCGGTGTGCGTCGGGAAGAACGCGCGGTGGCCCCAGTTCTGGCCGCCGCGGATGAAGAACGCCTGCACCGCGACTTGCCCGCCGTTGTTGGCCATCGCGAAGATGTCGGCGTCCTTGAGGCCTTCGGCGTTGATCGCCTGGCTGCCCTGGATGAAGGTCGCGGCGCGGAGGCGATCGCGCAGCATCGCCGCGCGCTCGAAGTCGAGCGCCTCGGCCGCCAGTGCCATCTGCGCCTCGATCTTCTTCTGGACCGAGGAGGATTTGCCGCCGAGGAAGTCCTTTGCCTCGGAGATCAGCTCGGCATAGCCCGCCTTGTCGATCCGCCCGACGCACGGCGCCGAGCAGCGCTTGATCTGGTAGAGCAGGCACGGCCGGTCGCGCCGCGAGAAGAAGCCGTCGGTGCAACTGCGCAGCAGGAACAGCTTCTGCAAGGCATTGATGGTCGTGTTGACCGACCCTGCGCTGGCGAACGGTCCATAGTAATTGCCCTTCGCCCGCCGTGCACCGCGGTGCTTGGTGATGCGCGGGAAGTCGTGCTCCGAGCGGAGCAGGATGAACGGGAAGCTTTTGTCGTCGCGCAGCAGCACGTTGTAGGGCGGGCGGAAGCGCTTGATCAGCTGCGCTTCGAGCAGCAGCGCGTCGGCCTCCGAATTGGTGGTGACGATCGTCATCCCGCGCGTCTGGCTGACCATGCGCTTGAGCCGGATCGGCAACCGATCGACCTGGGTGTAGTTGGCCACGCGGTTGCGCAGCACGCGCGCCTTGCCGACGTAGAGCACCTCCCCGCGCGCATCGAGCATGCGATAGACCCCGGGACGAGCCGGGAGCGTGCGGACGACTTCACGAATTGCGCCGACGCCCACCTCGAGATCGGGCTGGTCCGACCCGCGCACGGTGAAGGTCGCCTGCTCTTCGTGGAAGCGTTCGGCGCCTTTGGGATTGGGGGGCGTTCCGGCGGGAGTATGAGCCATGCGTGGGAGATAGGCTTTTGCGGCGCGGATGAAAATCGTCCGCGCCGCGCAATTTCCTCAGACGTGGTTGCTACTGACCCAGGTGTGCCCGACATCGAACACCTCGACGATCACCGGGTGGTCGGTCACCGCGACTTTCAACGACGTGACGTCGTTATAGGTGCTGATCGGGGTCGTGGACGAAACCAGCGGATCGAACACCGCCACCGCATGATGTTCGCTGCCGAAGTTCACGGCCACCTGGCTCGTCGCCGCTGTGACGGCCTTGTGAGCCGTGTTGTTCCAGATCGTCGGCTCAGCCCAGACGAGTATGTCGTGCTCACCCGTCGATTTCTCGACCAGCATGCTGTGACCGGTCGTGGGCAGGTTTTGCAGGCTGTAGGAGAGGGGGTCGGTGGTGAACGTCGTCGCCGTTGCCCCATGATCGGCGAGCAGCGTGGTCAGGTTGTGGATCGCGGTCGCCGCCAGCTTCGGGTTCCCTGCCAGATCGAACAGGCCCATGTTCTTGTCGACGTTGAGGCCGATGGGATCCGCATACGCATCGAGCAGCTGATAGATATACGTCCGGCTGACGCCCAGAAGATCGGCATCCAGCACCCCGTTCAGCAGCAGCTTTGCTTGTGACGCCTGGTCGACACCGCCCCAGTCGCTGCTCTGCGGAGCCGTGTAATAGCCGAATTCGCTCAGCACGACGCCCTTGCCAGCCATGACGGTAGCTTGCGAGTGCACTGCGTTCGTCAGCGTGGTCAGGGGCTGTACCCCGGCCCGCGGATAAGGATGCAGGTTGGCGTAATCGGAAGAACTCGTGATGTTCGCGCCGGTCAGGTTGTAAGTCACGACCCCGCTCAGCCGGGCCTCGCCTTTTACCGCATTGTTTAGCGTCGTCTGGTAGGCGAGGCCGGCGGCGACGCCGATCAACCCAGCGTAGCTGACCGCAGCATGATCAATCTCGTTGGGACCTTCGATCGCGACGATCGACCCAGGATGAGCCGCCGCGAATGTGGCGATGGCGGATGCGACCGATGCGGGATCCCGGCTGGCTTGCGCAAACATGTCGAACTTGAAACCGGCAGCCGCCACTTTGTCGTAGCTCGCCTGGCCCTGATATTTGCTGTATACCGCGCCATCACGTACATAGTTGACGCCAAGATACTGCAATGAACTGATGACTTTCGTAACGTTCACGTATTTGCTGTCGGTATATTCGAGATGAATATTGACCCCGAGTGTGTCCAGCAGCGCTGTGGCACGGGTCGAAGTGTTTGTTGTCATGGCCAGATCGCTCTCGGTTGCGGAGCTACGGCCAGTTGCCGAAGCCCTTAGTCGAGCGGCAATCAACACCATCGGGATTAAATTACGTTTGGGCGGCACGGTAAATCAGGCGGTAACCATCTCGATCCACGACCGATCGCGCCCGGCGTCAGAACATCTTGCGGAAATCCAGACCCACCGATCGCCCCTTCGGATCGACGATGTCCGCCTGATATGCGATCGGAACCACACCGGCGTCGTCAGTCACCCGCTGGCGCGAATCGAGGATGTTATCCAGCCGCAGGCTGATCCGCGCGCCCTTGAAAAACGGCACCTTGCGCACGAGGCTCTTCTTCTGGCCGAGATCGACGAACAGCCGCGCATCGATGTTCAGCACGCTACCGAAGCGCAATGCACTGCTGCCCGGCGCGCCGCTGCCGTCGACGTGGACCGGCGAACTCCAGGTGCCGTTGAGCCGCAGGCCCATGCCCTTATAGAAGCCGCCGCCTTCGAGCGTGATCGCATGGCGCGAGATCGGAAGAGCGT
>CAJCHR010000110.1 GCA_903970225.1 Actinobacteria bacterium 21-64-8
CCAGGTCGACGGGCGGCTCTACGGTTACGAGAGCGTGCCGCAGACCAGCCCGGCCAAGTGGCTCGGCGAGCATGCGCCGCAGGGTGCGCGGATCGGCTACGACGCATGGCTGCACGGCAAGCGCTGGGTCGATGCCGCGACCAAGGCGCTGGCCGACAAGGGCGCCGCACTGGTGGCCGTGACCAGCAATCCGATCGACGCGGTCTGGGAGGACCGGCCCGCGCCGTCCGCCGCCCCCGCACAGGTCCACCCCGATGCGTTCACCGGCCAGACCGGTGAGGCCAAGCGCGCCGCGGTGTCCGAGTGGCTGGCGGATAAGAAGCTCGACGCGGCGGTGATCTCCGCGCTCGATTCGATCGCGTGGCTGCTCAACGTGCGCGGCACCGATGTCGAGCGCACGCCCGTCGCGCTGTCGTACGTGATCGCCCATGCCGACGGCACCGCCGACGTGTTCATCGCCGAGGAGAAGGTCACGCCCGAGCTGCTCCGGCATCTCGGCAACGCGGTGCGGATCGCTCCGCGCGAGGCGTTCGTACCGGGGCTGAAGGCGCTGGCGGGCAAGCGCGTCGCGGTCGATCCCGAACGCGCGGTGCAGGCGATCTTCGGCGCCCTCGCCGACGCGGGCGCGGAGATCGTCGAGGCGCGCGATCCGGTCGTGCTGCCCAAGGCGATCAAGAACCCGGTCGAGCAGCAGGGCCACCGCAACGCGCAGGCGCGCGACGGCGCGGCGATCTCGCGCTTCCTGCACTGGCTCTCGGTCGAGGCGCCCACCGGCGACGTCGACGAAATGACCGCCGCCGACAAGCTGCAGGCGTTCCGCCAGGCCTGCGGCGATCTGCGCGACTTGTCGTTCGACACGATCTCCGGCTCGGGCCCCAACGGCGCGATCGTCCACTATCGGGTCAGCGAGGAGACCAACCGTCGGCTCGATCCGGGCAGCGTCTACCTGGTCGATTCGGGCGGGCAGTATCCCGACGGGACGACGGACATCACGCGCACGGTGTGGATCGCGCCGGGTACGCCCCCGGCCGAAGTGAAGGACCGCTTCACCCGCGTGCTCAAGGGCCACATCGCGCTCGCCCGCGCGGTGTTCCCCAAGGGCACCGCGGGCAGCCAGCTCGACATCCTCGCGCGCCAGTTCCTGTGGTCCGCTGGGCTCGATTACGCGCACGGCACCGGCCACGGCGTCGGCAGCTTCCTCTCGGTCCACGAAGGCCCGCAGCGGATCGCCAAGTCCTCGGGCGGGCAGGCCGGGAGCGACCAGGAGCTGCTCCCCGGCATGTTCCTCTCGAACGAGCCGGGCTATTACAAGACCGGCGCCTACGGCATCCGCATCGAGAACCTGATCCTGGTCGAATCGCGCGCCATCGATGGCGCGGAAGGCGAGTTCAGGGGCTTCGAGACGCTGACTCTGGCGCCGATCGAGCGTGCGCTGGTCGATACGGCGCTGCTCACGGACGAGGAGCGCGCGTGGTGGAACGCGTATCACGCGCGAGTGCTCGAGGTGGTCGGGCCGCAGCTGGAGGGCGCGGCCAGGAGCTGGCTCGAGGAACAGTGCGCGGCTTTGTGAGCGCGCGCGGGGTTTCGACAGGCTCAGCCTGAGCGGACTTGGGAGCAAACACCAGACCCGCTCAGCCTGAGCCTGGCGAAGGCCGCACACCGCCCTCGCATCAAGCGCCGGACAATCCATCGATCGCGGCCCAGCGCGCGCAGCGCAGCCGCCGCGCCTTGGCCGCAGTCATGCCCCCCAGTGCGATCACCGGCACGCAGGCGCGCGCGGCGAGCAGGTGAAAGCGGATCGGGCCGAGCGTCGAAGCGCCGGGATGCGAGCGCGTCGCGAAGACGGGCGAGAGCAGGATCGCATTCGCCCGCGCGCGCCGCGCGGCGCCGATCTCGCGCAAGGAATGCACCGCCGCGAGGCGCGGCAACGCGGGGCCCCGGGCGAGAAGGCGCGCGGATCCGTAAGCCGCGTCGGCGCCCCAGCGGCGCGCGATGCGCACGTCGCCGGACAGTGCGACCCAGTGGCCCCGCGCAAGCGCCAGCCGCCTCAGGCGCTCGAAGCGCGCGCGGCGCTCGGCCGGCGGCAGGTGCGTGTGGCGGAAAAGGAAACCCGATCCGCGCGGGAGCCGAGCGAGCGCGGCTTCGAGCACCGCGTCGTTGCGCGCATCGCTGACCAGCCAGATCTTCGGCCAGATGAGAGGCAAAGCACGCTGGCGCCGGGGCATCGCGCCGCTATAGCACCGCGCCATGGATGAGCTAGCGACACCGCTCGAAGACATCAGGGCCCGCATCGCGGCGGCCGCACAGCTTACGCGGCGCGCGCCCGATGCGGTGACGCTCGTCGCGATCAGCAAGACTCACCCCGCCGAGGCGATCATGCCGCTGCTTGCGCAGGGCCAGCGCGTGTTCGGCGAGAACCGCGTGCAGGAAGCGCAGGAGAAGTGGCCCGCGCTGCGCGAAGCCCATTCCGGCGTGACGCTCCATCTCGTCGGCCAGCTGCAGTCGAACAAGGCCGAGGACGCGGTGCGGCTGTTCGACTGCATCCATTCGCTCGACCGGCCCTCGCTGGTCGGTGCGCTGGCGAAGGCGATGGACCGCGCCGGGCGACGGGTGCCCTGCTTCATACAGGTCAACATCGGTGAAGAGGCGCAGAAGGGCGGCTGTGCGATTCCCGAAGTGCCCGCATTGCTCGCCGAAGCGCGCGGCGCCGATGTGCCGGTGATGGGCCTGATGTGCGTTCCGCCTGCGAAAGTCGAAGCGGCGCCCTATTTCGCGCTGCTCGGCAAGATCGCGGACGACCATGGCCTTGCCGCTCTCAGCATGGGCATGAGCGAGGACTTCGAAACCGCGATCATGCTCGGCGCCACGCACGTGCGCGTGGGCAGCGCGCTGTTCGGGGCCAGAGAGGCCGCCTAGAAATCCATCGCCAGCTCGAAGCCCACCAGGCGGCCTTTGAACAGCGGCGAGAACGTACCCGCCGCAGGGCCGGGATTGAACGGGCGGTTCACTCCGCTCGAATAAGGCCCAGCCCCGAACGGCAGCTGCGTATCCCCGCCGAACTGGACCGCATCGAGCAGGTTCTTGGCGTAAGCCGTCAGCGTGATCGCGGGCTTGCCGAGCGCCAGCGCGATGCTCGCGTCGAGCATGTCTGACGAACCGTTGAAGCCGAGGTTGTCGTCGGTCCACGCATAGCGGCTGCGGTGATGATATTCGGCGCGGCTGGTCAGCGTGGCCTCCCCGCTCAGCGGCAGCACGTGCGTGACGCTGCCGCCGAACGTCCACTTCGGCGCGCGCGGCAGTTGCAGCGCATAGTCGGCCGCGTTGATGACGCCGTCGCCGTTGAGATCGTAATCGAGGCGGGTGTACTTCGCGTCGATGTAGGCCGCGTCCGCGGTCAGGTGCAGCGCGGGCACCGGGGTGAAGCCCGCCTCGAGCTCGCCGCCCCAGATCCGCGCATTGCCGGTGTTGTAGATATACTGCGCAAGGCCCGAGTCGGCCGAGGCGACATTGATCTCGCGCTGCACGCCGCGCACCTGGCTGCGGTAACCGGCAAGGTTGAGCGTCGCGCGCTTGTCCCTGCTCGCGAGCTTCAGGCCGATCTCGTACTGGTCGACGCGTTCGGGACCGAAAGCGGCGGTGCCTTGCGCGGCGGCGATTTCCTCGAACGCGGCGGGCTGCGTGACGCGCAAGTTGTAGCCGCCCGAACGCTGCCCGCGCGTCCAGCTCGCATAAGCCAGCGCGCTGTCGGCGAGCTTGTAGCTGAGCCCGAACTTGGGCGAGAAGCTGCTCCAGTGATGCGCGTCGCTGAGGCCGTTGTCCTCGCCCGGCACGAACGGATTGGTGCCCGAAACCGGGCACGTGCCCGCGACCACCGAACATTGCGGCCGGGGGCGCACGAAAGTCAGGCCGACGGACTTCTTCTCGTAGGACC
>CAJCHR010000111.1 GCA_903970225.1 Actinobacteria bacterium 21-64-8
CGGCAACGGCATCGGCATGGGGCTGGCTAAGGCCCTCGCACGCGAAGGCGCTGCCGTGGCCGTGGCCGACATCCTGATCGGCAATGCCGAGAAGGTCGCCAGCGCCATCCGCGCCGAGGGCGGCAACGCAATCGCCGTCGAATGCGACGTCTGCGAACGCGACTCGATCGCCGCGATGAAGCAGGCGGTGAACGGCGCGCTCGGCTCGGTGCAGCTGCTGTTCGCTAATGCGGGGGCGACGTCGTTCACGACGCTCATGGACATGCCCGACAACGACGTTGACTGGATCCTCCAGGTCAACCTCCACGGGGTGATCAACACCACTCGCGCGTTCCTGCCCGAGATGATCGCGGCCGGCGGCGGTCACATATGTGCAACCGCATCGATGGCTGGCCTGATGCCTGCATGGGTACCCGCGCATGTGCCGTATTCGGCCGCCAAGGCGGGGATCATCGGCATGATGATGAACCTCCAGCTCGAGATGCGCGAACATAACGTCTTCACGACCTCGTACTGCCCCGGCGCGGTCGCGACCGGCATGAAGGACAACTGCGGCAAGTACCGGCCCGGCCGCTTCGGCGGCCCGGAGCAGGTGGCCGAGGTTCATTTCTCGACCTCGGACACCACGCACTCCGATCTGAAGTTCTATCGGCCCGAGGATATCGCGCCGATCGTGCTGCGCGCGGTCAGGAACAACCGTCCGTTCGTGTTCGATCATGCCGACCAGCGCCGGCTGTTCCGCGAGACGTACGCGAACGTGGTCGAGGCCTGCTACGACGACATCGACGACTGGGAAGCCGAGCACGGCGTACCGGATGCCAACCCGTCGGGAGCCTCGCTGGTGACGCAGGATTGAGCGGGAGACGCCAGATGCTCGATCTCGACATCCGTCCGCTCGCAGGGGACCTGAGTTTCGGTATCCGGATCGGCGGCGTGACGCTCGCGTCGTTGACCGATCCCGAGCGTCGCCGCGCAATTGCCGCGCTGTTCGATGTCCATGGCATGATCGTGTTCGAGGATCTCGAGCCCAGCAATGAGCTGCAGGTGTCGATCAGCACGTGCATCGGCCCGCTCAAGGATCACCCGGTCGCCGCGATCGCGCGCGTCGATCGCGACGGGATGCTCGGCGTGGTCGAGATCCGCAGCGGGCCCAGCAACGGCGGCCTGGTCGAAGTCGGCGGCCGCGAGCGGACGCATTGGCTGCCGTGGCATTTCGACCATTGCTACAACAACGAACTGAACCGCGCCGGCGTGCTGCGCCCGGTGACGATCGTCGAGGACGGCGGCGTCACGGGCTTTGCCGACGGGATGGCGCTCTATGCGGCGTTCCCGAAGGAGCTGCGTGACCGTATCGAGGGCAGGGACATCGTCTACCGGCTCGATGGCCAGTACGACACGATGCGGTTCGGCCGCCCGGCCGATCTCAAGGTCATCCGGCCAAAGCCCGAACCGCCCGGTTTCGCCGAGACCGCCGCCGCGATGCCGCGTGCGATCCATCCGGCGGTCTGGACGCGGGCCAGCGGCGAGAAGGTGCTGCACCTCGGCCCGTACATGGCGCAGGGCATCCTGGGCATGGAGGACGCCGAAGGCGACGCCTTGTTCGAGGAGGCCTGCCAGGCGGTGAACCGCGTCGCCGAACAGGGCTGCGCATATCACCACGCCTGGAGTCCGACCGAGATGGTGATCTGGGACAACTGGCGCATGCTCCTCTGCGTCTCGGGCAACCGGCCAGAGGACGAGCGTCTGATGTACCGCACCACGATCAAGGGTGACTACGGCCTCGGGCGTTTCGAGAACGCGGGCGCCGGCGGGGCGATCCTGTCGGAGACCATGGTCTAGCCTGTGGTTTGCGATAACATCGACACAAAGATCGACACGGGAGAACGATGATGGCTGGACGGCTTGCGGGAAAGCGTGCGCTGATCACCGGCGCGGGCGGCTTGATGGGCGCGGATGTCGCACGCGCCTTTGCGGACGAGGGCGCCGACCTGGTACTCACTACGCGGACCGCCGCGAAGCTCGGCCCGCTGGCCGAGGAGCTGCGCGCCAAAGGGGTGGCGGTTGCGGCGGTGAGCGCCGACTTCACCGTCGAGGCCGATATCGACAGGCTGGCCGACGCATCGTGGAACGCGTTCGGGGGGCTCGACGTCGTCCTGCTTTCAAGCCAACCGGCCGAGCCCAACCAGGGCGAGCTACTCGAACTAGATCATGACACAGTGTGGGAGCAGCAGCAGGCGATCGCCTGGGGTCCGTTCCGGCTGCTGCGCAGCCTTGCGCCCCGGATGATCGAGGCCGGCATCGGAGCGAGCATCATCACCGTCACCTCCTCAACCGGCTTCGAGCAGCCGGTGCAGGGCTACGGCGCGTACGGCATCGCCAAGGGCACGCTGTGGATCATAACGCGCCAGATGGCGATGGAGTGGGGCAAGTACGGCATCCGCTGCAACGCGTTCCAGCCGGGCCACGTCGCGACCGGCGACGATGCGCAGGCGGCCGCGTTCGAGGCCGCGCTGCACGGTAATGGCTGGATGCCGCGCACCGCTCTGCAACGCGTAGGCCGCAACGCGGAATGCATGGGTGCGCTGATCTACCTCGCCTCGGATGAATCGAGCTACACCTCGGGCCAGCGGCTGATCGTCAACGGTGGAAGGTTTTAGGCGTTAATTGCTCTCTGTCCGCGCAGCGGATGGGGAGGGGGGCGCCCGCGCAGCGGGTTGTGGAAGTATCAGTGCTTTTCCACGGTACCCTCCGTCAGCTGCTACGCCTCTGACACCTTCTCATGTCGCTTCATACCACGGGGAGGAACTTTCCGGCTCAGAAGTTCACCTTCACGTTGAAACCATACGTGCGCGGCGGGGCGGCGAGTGCGCCCTGGCCTATAATCGTGACCATCTCGACATTGTAGAGCTGGTTGCCGATGTTCTTCATCCACAGCTCGATCCCCCAACGCTTGTTGGGATCGTACTCAATAGACGCGTTGCCGGCGGTGTATTGCGGCTGCATCAGGATCGGATTAACTTCGAACACGTAGCTGCTCTTGTGGGTGACGTTCCCAGTCAGGCGAACCTGTCCGTCATTCCCGACCGGGATGGTATACGTCGCCCCGACATCCACCGTAAAGTGCGGCGCCAGCGCAGTCTGATACCCATCCGCGACTCCGCCCGGTGTCGGCGCAATGATTGGCGGGACGGCGGTCAGGTCGCCGAAGTGGTGGAACCGCGAATTCAGCCAGGTCACTCCGGCAGTTAGGTGCAGCTGGCTGGTGAGCGCGGCCTCGGTGTTGATATCGATCCCGTCCACTTTGACCGAGGCTGCATTGGCCAGTTCTGAATGCGTGCCGATGGTCGTGCGGATCTGGAAATCTGAGATGTTGTAGTGATAGATCGCGACGTTTAGCCGCAAGTGACGGTCGAGCAGATCGGCCTTGATCCCGGCCTCGTAAGCCATGATCGTCTCGGGCTTGACCGGCGGATCCGCGGGCGACTGCAGGTTGTATTCGCCCGATTTGAACCCGCGGTTCACTGACACGTAGCCGCTGATCCGCTCGGTGATGTCCTGGCGAAGCGCAGCGCGGAACGTCACCTGGTCAAATGTCGCCTTCGGCGCGGTGGGCACCGCCGATGCGAGCAGCACCGAGCCGAACAGCGTATCGACATGGCTGCCAGTCACGTCGCGCCGGTCACTCGTCCATCGCACGCCGCCGGTCAGGTGCGTGGTGGGGGTGATCGCGTAAGTCGCCTCGCCGAACGCCGAGATCGAATCTGTCAGGCCGTGCGCAACGATGTGGATTGTCGCGCCCTGGAGCGCGGCGCCGCCCTGGAACTGGTCGACCGTCGATATCGCGTGCAGGAAGAACCCACCAACCTGCCACGACAGCGGCTCGGTCGACTTCGACGCGAGGCGCAGCTCCTGCTGGATCGATGAGGTGGTGGTGTAGAAGGTCAGGTGGAACAAGTCCGGGCCGACCGCATCAGCATCGAATGAACTGCGCAATGACAAGTGGCGGTACGCGGTGATACTGGTCAGCGTGGCGAAGCCTACGTCGGCTTCGACCTTGCCGCTGCCGCCGCCCGCGCGGATGCGGCTGAAACCAGGGAAGCCCGCGGCACTGTCCTGGCTTGCTTGCGGCGGATTGCGGTTGACCACCGAGAACAAGTAGTCCGGAACGCTGTTGTCGTTGTGGAAATAGTCCCCCGCGAGGGTGATCTTCAGCGCCGCGTCTGGCTTGAACACCAGCTTGGAGCGCACTCCCCAGTAGTCGTTGGTCTTAACCCTTGTGCCTAAGGTGGGATCATTGCCGAAGCCCTTGCCCTGGTCTTGACCGGTGAAAGCGACGTTCCAGCCGAGGTCGTCGGTCACGGGCGTGCTGAAGTAAGCTTGGCCGTCCACGGTCTTGTAGTTGCCGTATCCGGCGACACCGTTGAATTCGGTGCGATCGCCCGGGTCCCGTGTGATGATGCGTATTAGGCCGGCCGTCGCGTTGCGGCCGAACAATGTGCCCTGGGGGCCGTTCAGAACTTCCACGCGATAGATGTTGTTGAACGTGTTCACGGTCGAGGGCAGGTCAGGCATGTACACGTCATCGACGTAAACCGCGGTCGAACCCTCTTCGCCTGCCGCTCCGT
>CAJCHR010000112.1 GCA_903970225.1 Actinobacteria bacterium 21-64-8
GCTTTTGCCGTCAGCGTTTTCCAGGAGCGACCCTTTCAGATGACGTGCCAGCCGACGATCACGCCGCCGCCCGAGCAGGTGGATATTCCCGCACTCCGCGCGCGCTACAAGCAGGAGCGCGACAAGCGGATCAACGTCGACAACACCAACCAATATGTCCGCGTCACCGGTCCGTTCGAGGAGATGTACGAGGCTGACCCGCATATGCCCGTTGTCGGGCGTCTGGCGATCGAGGAGGATCTCGACGTCGCGGTGCTCGGCGCGGGGTGGACCGGCCTGCTTGCTGCCTATCATTTGAAGCAGCAGGGCGTGTCGACCTTCCGCGTCATCGACCATGCCGGCGGCTGGGGCGGCGTGTGGTACTGGAACCGCTACCCCGGGCTGCAGTGCGACAACGACGCCTATTGCTATCTGCCGCTGCTCGAAGAGACGGGCTTCATGCCCGCGAAGAAGTTTGCCGACGGGCACGAGATCCGCGGCTATCAGAACATGATCTCCGATCGCTTCGGCCTCGGCGAGAGCGCGCTGTTCCACACCCGTGTCACGGGTCTCCGGTGGGACGAGAAGATCGACCGCTGGCACGTCACCACCGATCGTGGCGACGACATCCGCGCGCGCTTTGTGGTGATGGCGAACGGGTTGCTCAACATCCCCAAGCTGCCCGGCGTCCCCGGCATCGGCGATTTCAAGGGCAAGATGTTCCACACCGGTCGCTGGGATTATGAGTATACCGGCGGCGAGCAGCTCAATCCGGTGCTCGACAAGCTCGCCGACAAGCGCGTCGCGATCATCGGCACGGGCGCCACCGCGATCCAGGCGGTGCCGTTCCTCGGCAAATATGCCAAGCAGCTGTTCGTCTTCCAGCGCACGCCGTCGACCGTCGACAAGCGCGTCAATCCGCCGACCGACTGGGAATGGGCGAAGTCGCTCAAGCCCGGCTGGCAGAAGGAGCGCCAGGCCAATTTCCACCGCGCCGCGATGGAGCGGTTCAAGCCTGGCGAGCCCGACCTGATCTGCGACATCTGGACCGAGATCAGCCGCAACATGTCGGCCGAGCTCGACGGCCAGACTGACATCGACATCGGCGATTATTATGCCAAGCGCGAAGTCGTCGATTATCAGGTCATGGAGCGGCTGCGCGCGCGCGTCGACGAGCTGGTCGAGGACAAGGCGACCGCGGAGTCGCTCAAGCCCTGGTATCGCTTCCTGTGCAAGCGCCCGGCCTCCAACGACGATTTCTACCCGACCTTCAACAGGCCCAATGTGACTCTCGTCGACGTGTCCGGAAGCCGGGGCGTCGAGCGGATCACCGAGACTGGTGTCGTCGCCAACGGCGTCGAGCATGAGGTCGATTGCATCATCTTCGCCAGCGGCTTCGAGGCGTCGAGCAGCCTCGAGCGGCGCTGGGGGATCAAGACGATCGAGGGCCGCAACGGTCTCTCGCTCTACGATCACTGGCGCGACGGCTACACCTCGCTGCACGGGATGATCACGCGCAGCTTCCCCAACATGTTCTACACCGGCTACGTCCAAAGCGCGCTCAATTCGAGCACGACCGAGCAGATGAACGCGCACGACCACCATATCGCGCACATCATCTCGGGCGCGCTCGCACGCGGGCTCGCTTCGGTTGAGCCGACCGCCGAGGCCGAGGCGGCGTGGGTCAAGCATCTGCGCGAGACCGCGATCGACGCCTCGGTCTATCTGCAGGAATGCACGCCGAGCTATTTCAACGCCGAGGGCGCTGCGCGCTCCTATGCGGGCGAGGTCTATGGGCCGGGCTGGGACGCTTTCATCGGCGTGCTCGAGGAATGGCGCGGCAAGGGCGATTTTGACGGCCTCGAGACCAAGGCGCTCGATGGCGTGGTCGCGGTCGAATGACGGATCGTGCCAAAAATGCCGCGACCGGGCCGCTGACCGGCAAGGTCGCGGTCGTCACGGGATCGAGCCGCGGCATCGGCCGCGGCATCGCGCTGGTGCTCGCCGAGCAGGGCGCGACGGTCTACGTTACCGGGCGGACGGTCAATCCGGGCGATTATTATCTGCCGGGTACCGTCGGCGAGACCGCAGCGGACTGCAGCACGCGGGGTGAGGCCAGCGGTGGCAAAGGGATCGCGGTCGCCTGCGATCATGGCGACGACGCGCAGGTCGCGGCGCTGTTCGCGCAGGTGGCGCGCGAGCAGGGGCGGCTCGACATTCTGGTCAACAACGCCTTCACGCTGTCCGACGATCTGCTCGAGAAGAAGGGTTTCTGGGAGAAGCCGCTCTCCAATCTCGAAATGTGGGCTGTCGGCGTCCGCTCCAACTATGTCGCTGCCTGGCATGCCGCCAAGATCATGGTGCCCGGAAAATCGGGGCTGATCGTCGCGATCTCGGGCTTTGCCGGCGTCACCTACACCTACAGCGTGATCTTCGGCACGGCCAAGACCGCGGTCGGCCGGATGACGCGCGACATGGCGGTCGAGCTGCAGCCGCACAATGTCGCGACCGTCACGCTGTGGCAGGGCCTGACGCTGACGGAAAAGGCCAGGGACAACCTCGCCAAGATGGGCGACCGGATGACCTCGTCGATCACCAGCATGACCGGCAGCAGCGTCGAGCATCCGGGGCGCGTCATCGCCGCGCTCGCCGCCGATCCGGCGATCATGGCCCGCTCCGGCGGCGAATTCGTCACGGCCGAACTCGCCCAGGATTATGGCCTGACCGACGTTGACGGCACTCTCATTCCGTCTGCGCGCGCCACGCG
>CAJCHR010000113.1 GCA_903970225.1 Actinobacteria bacterium 21-64-8
TCGGCCTGGGCGATCTACGATGTGTTCGAGACGCGCGAGGTCGACGAGCAGTTGTTCGTCGGTGTGGTCAGCGATATCCAGTGGCAGCGGTTCTGCGCCGCGTTCGGCTTGTCGGCGCTTGGCGACGACGCGGGATTGGCGCGAAACAACGAGCGCGTGCTGGCGCGCGATAGGATCCTGCCGCAGGTCCGCGCACTGTTCGGCGAGATGACGCGGGCCGCATTGGTCGAGAAGCTCGAAACGCTCGGCTTGCCCTTCGCGCCGATCGCCCGGCCCGACGAACTGTTCGACGATCCGCACCTCAACGCTTCGGGTGGACTGCTCGACGTCACGATTCCCGGTGGCGGCGCGACACGCCTGCCCGCGTTGCCGATCGAAATCGACGGCGCCCGGCTCGAACTCTATCGCGACGTGCCGCAAGTCGATGCCGACACCGACGCGATCCTGCGCGAGCTCGGCTGTTCGGCCGAGGACATCGCCGCGCTCACCGCCTAGAGCAACCAGCCTCAAATATGAATCGTCATTGCGAGCGGCGAAGCCGTGAAGCAATCCAGAGCCGCCCACGTGCCGCTCTGGATTGTTTCGTCGGCTGCGCCTCCTCGCATGACGAAAGTGGGTAAGGTTTTAGGCACGTTACTTTAAATCCCGCTCTGGAGATCGAGGCTGATCCGGTAGCGATCGGCCCGATAGCTCGCGACGGTCCGCAGGATCGGCGCGCCGCCGTCGCCGGTCACGATCCGCTCGATCCGCAGCACCGCCGCGCGCGGCTCGATCGCGAGGCGCGCGCTCAGGTACGGATCGGCGGACAGCGCGGTGATCGTCTGCCGGCCGCCGGTGATGCGGTGGCCCAGGTCCTGCAACACCGCGAGAATGGGCCGCTCGGCAAGCGCGGCGCGATCGATCTGCCCGCGTGCGATCGCGCTGGGCACCTGGCTCGTCACTTCGCCGAGCGGCTCGCCGTCGAGCAAACGGACCCGCACCGCGACGACGATCGGTTGACCCGGCGCGAGGCCCAGCGCGGCCGCGCTCTCACCATCGGCCAGTGCATCCTCGACCGACAGCACCCGCACTTTGGTGCGATGCCCGAACGCCAGCAGCGCTTCGACGGCCTGCTCGAGATTGGCTTCGATCGGTGCCGACGGGGCCTCGAAGATTACCCGCGTGCCGATGCGCCGGCGGCGCTCGACCAGTCCGCTCTCGGCCAGTTCGTCGAGTGCGCGGCGCGTAGTGATGCGCGACACGCTCCAACGCTCGGCCAGTTCGTGCTCGGTCGGCATGATCGAGCCGAACGGGCGCGTCCCGGTCACGATCTCGTCGCGCAAGGTCAGGAAGATCTGGTGATAGAGCGGCACCCCGCCCCGCGCTGGCCGGGCCGCGCTCATCGGCCGCTCAAGCGCCCGATCCATTTGTTATATTGATATAGCAAAACCGCCTACCTTCGGTTAGACAAAGCCCTCGATACCGAGGATAGACCGTGACGCCGCGCACCGCATTCGAAAAGATCTGGCAGTCGCATTGCATCGCCGATCTCGGCGGCGGTACCGGCCTGATTCTGATCGACCGCGTGTTCCTCCACGAACGCACCGGCGGCGTCGCGCTGGAAAGCCTCGCGGCCGCTGGACGCGCGGTGCATGCGCCCTCGCAAGCGTTCGCGACGATGGATCATGTCGTCGATACCCGCCCCGGCCGTACCGATCGTACGATCATGCCGACGGGCACCGATTTCATCCATGCCACGCGCAAGGCTGCGCTCGCCGCAGGGCTGACCCTGTTCGATCTCGGCGACCCCCGGCAGGGCATCGTCCACGTCATCTCGCCCGAACAGGGCATCGTGCTGCCCGGCGTTACGTTGGTCTGCCCCGACAGCCATACCTGCTCGCAGGGCGCGCTCGGCGCGCTCGCCTGGGGCATCGGCTCGACCGAGGCGGAACACGCCCTCGCCACGGCGACGCTGCGCGTGCGCAAACCCAAAACCATGCGGGTGAGCGTGAACGGCCGGCTGGCTTCGGGCGTCACGGCCAAGGATCTCGCGCTGCATCTGCTCGCGAAGTTCGGCGCAGGCGGCGCGAAAGGGCACATCGTCGAATATGCCGGCGAAGCAGTGCGCGCGCTCAGCGTCGAGGAGCGCCTGACGCTGTGCAACATGGCCACCGAATTCAGCGCGTTCAGCGCGTTCATCGCGGCCGACGAGACCGTGTTCGCTTACCTCAGGGGCCGCCCTTATGCGCCAACCGGCGTGCTCTGGGATCGCGCGGTCGCCGAATGGGCGCTGCTGCACAGCGACGAGGGTGCGATGTTCGATGCCGAACTCGCGATCGACGCGGCCGATGTCAGGTCAATGGTGACGTGGGGCACCAGCCCGGCGCAGGCGGTGCCACTCGGCGGCGCCGTGCCCGACTTCCGCGCGGGCGCCGCGCGCGAGGGTCACGACCGCGCGCTCGCCTACATGGACGTCACGCCCGGACAGCCGCTGGCCGGGTTGAGGATCGATGCGGCGTTCATCGGCTCCTGCACCAACAGCCGCCTTTCGGACCTGCGCCGCGCCGCCGCGATCCTGCGCGGGCGCACGGTGGCGCCCTGGGTCAAGGCGATCTGCGTGCCGGGCTCGACCCAGGTGAAGGCGGCCGCCGAGGCCGAAGGGCTCGACGCGGTGTTCCGCACCGCCGGGTTCGAATGGCGCGAGGCGGGCTGCTCGATGTGCTTCTTCTCGGGCGGCGAAAGCTTCGGCGCGCGCGCGCGCGTCATCAGTTCGACCAACCGGAACTTCGAAAGCCGCCAGGGGCCGGAAACGCGCACCCATCTCGCCTCTCCCGAGGTGGTAGCCGCATCCGCACTGGCCGGCGCGATCACCGCTCCGGAGGCGCTGGCATGACGCCGTTCGTCACGCTCACCTCGCTCGCGGTGCCGCTGCTGCGCGACAACGTCGATACCGATGCGATCATCCCCTCTCGGGAGATGAAGTCCGTCTCGAAATCGGGGCTGGCGGACGGCTTGTTCGCGGGCTGGCGCTACGCGGCGTCAGGGCCGCGCGACCCCAACCCGGCCTTCGTGCTCAACGATCCGGTCTACCGGGACGCCAAAATCCTGCTGTCGGGCGCGAACTTCGGCTGCGGATCGAGCCGCGAGCATGCGGCGTGGGCTCTGGCGGAATATGGCTTTCGCGCGGTCATCGCGCCGAGCTTCAATCCGATCTTCCGGGGCAATTGCATCCGCAACGGCATCGCGGCCATCGAGCTGGACGCCGCGACGATCGCCGCGGTGCCAGGCCCGGTCACGATCGACCTGCCCGCGCAGACCGTGGCTGATGCGACCGGCAAGACCGTACGATTTGCAATGGATGCGGAAGCCAAGGCGATGCTGGTCGGCGGGCTCGACGAAATCGACCTGACACTGTTCCGGAGCGCCGAGATCGCCGCCTTCCGTGCGGCCGATCGAGCGGGACGGCCGTGGGTTTATTTCTGACCAATTGACGCGCCGAAGCAGGCCTGAGCGACGGCCATACCCGAACCGTATGCGGTCAGTCGCAGTTCGGAGCTTACCGATCTTTAGCGTCGCGGGAATAGTCTGGAGACGCGCCGCCGCAGCCCGCAATCAGGGCGCGATCGTGTGACCGCGCCCATTGGAGCACCGTTCTGAACCCCTTCCTCGATCGTGTCCGCCGGAGCGTGTTCCACCAGGTCATCGACGGCGCACTGGTCGCGACCGCCTTTGCCGATGTGATCGACCCGTCGACCGGAACCGCGTTCCAGCGCAGCCCGGTTGCCAGCGCCGACGAACTCGACCGGGCCGTCACTGCGGCGCGGCGCGCGCAGCCAGCGTGGACGGCGCTGGACTGGGACGCGCGCGAAGCCTGCCTCGTGCAACTCGCCAACGCGATAGACGGCGAAATCGAATGGATCGCCGCGCTGCACTCGATGGAACAGGGCATGCCTTATGGGCAGTCGCTGACCTTCACCAGATTGACCACGGCTCGCATCCGCCTGATCGCGTCGTTCCGGATCGCCGACCGTACCATTTTCGACGATGCGGTGCGCAAGGTCGTGGAGCGTTGGCATCCGCTTGGCGTGGTCGCCGCGATCGCTCCGTGGAACGGCCCGCTCTTGCTCGGGATGATCAAGGTCGCATCGGCGCTGATCGCGGGCAACACGATCGTGCTCAAGCCATCGGAGCTGACGCCGCTCAGCACCCTGGAACTCGCCCGGCTCAGCATCGGGATCCTGCCAGACGGGGTGTTCAACACCATCGCCGGCGGCCGTGAGACCGGAGCGGCAATGGTGGCCCATCGCGGTTTCGACAAGATTTCGTTCACCGGCTCGACCGCGACGGGGATCGCGATCGCGACGCAGTCTGCGCCCCTGCTTCGCCCGCTGACGCTGGAGCTGGGCGGTAACGATGCGGCGATCCTGCTGCCCGACGGATCCATTGACGATCTCGTCATCGCGGCGGCGCAGAGCGGCTTCAGCAACTGCGGGCAGTTCTGCGCCGCGATCAAGCGCATCTATGCGCCAAGGCATCTCGCCGAAGAGGTCGGCGCAAAGCTTGCCGCGGCGGCGAACGCTTTCGTGATCGCGAGCGCCTTCGTGCCGCGCGCCACATTGGGCCCGATCCAGAACAAAGCCCAGTTCGACAAGGTCTGTGCGATCGTCGCCGACGCCACGGCCGCAGGCGGGCGTGTGCTCAGCGGCGGCGCACCGCTCGACCGCCCCGGCTATTTCTTTCCGCCGACCGTCATCGCCGATCTCGCCGACGGCGCGCGCCTAGTCGACGAGGAGCAGTTCGGGCCGGTCATTCCCATCGTCGCCTACGACGATGTGAATGCGGTGATCGACCGCGTCAATGCGGGACCTTACGGGCTGACCGGCTCGATCTGGACCAAAGACCTGGACCGTGGCGAGGCGCTAGCGGCGCGGCTGGTCGTCGGCTCGGCGGCGATCAACCGCCATGCGGCGTTCGATCCGCATGTCGCGTTCCCGCTGATCAAGCAGTCGGGTTTGGGCGTGGATTATGCCGAATACGGCATCAGGGGGACGATGCGACTGCAGGCGGTCACCACCATGAAGCCGCAAGCGGCCCCGCTGTCGGAACCGGCGGCATGACCGACCCGATCATCATTGCAGGCGCCGGAATCGGCGGCCTCACTGCGGCGCTGGCACTGCTGCGCCACGGCGTCCCGGTGCAGATCTTCGAACAGGCGAAGTCGATCGGCGATGTCGGCGCGGGCGTCAGCCTGGGCGCAACGGCGAGCCGCGGGCTCTATTCATTGGGCCTCAAGGCTGCGCTGCAGGCCGCCTCGGACACGCCGCTGGCCTCGGAGGCAAGGCACTACCAGACAGGCGAAGTGCTGGGCGGAGCCTTTGCGGATCGTCCCGGCAAAGTGTCCGATCGCGATCTCCTGAACCAGATCCACCGGGCGGATCTGTTTGCGTTGCTGCTCGATGCGGTGAGAGCCCATGCTCCCGGCGCGTTGCATCTCGACCATTGCTTCGAACATACCGCGCAAGACGATACCGGAGTCGAAGTTCGGTTCGCCAACGGACGGAGCGTCAAGGGCGCGGCGCTTGTCGCATGCGATGGAATCAGGTCGCGTACGCGCGACCAGCTGTTCGGGGTGCAGGAGCCGCGCTTTGCCGGCCGGATGGTTTATCGCTTCCTCGTACCGATCGACGCGGCTCGCCCATACCTGTCGAACCCGGGCACGATTTCCTATGTCGCCCCGGACCGCTCGCTGCTGCGCTACGCGGTGCGGCACGGCAGCGTGATCAACTGCGTGGCCTTCGTCCGCAGCGACCAGCCGAGCCCGGAAAGCTGGACCGAGCGCGTCGGCACCGAGGAGCTGCTGGCGATCTTCGCCGGATGGCATCCCGACGTGCTCGGCCTCGCCGCCGCCGCGCCCGTCGCCGGAACCGCCAAATGGCCGCTGTTCGATCGTGACCCGCTGCCCGTCTGGACCGATCGCCGCATCACGCTGCTCGGCGACGCGGCGCATCCCATGCTGCCGTTCCTGGGGATGGGGGCGGCGATGGCGATCGAGGACGGGGTCGTGCTCGGCCGCGCCTTTGCTCAGTCCGCAAGCGTGCTGGAAGCGCTGGCGCTCTACGAACGCGCGCGCGTGCCTCGGGCAACGGACATGCTGCTGGCCTCGCGCGAGCAGGCCGAAATCTTTGCCGAAGGGCCTGACAGCACGCGCCGTCTGGCGACCACGCACGCCGATCGAATGCGTTACGATCCGGCAACAGTCTCGCTGTAGCGGATCACGTTCGGGGTGCGTTTCGCGCCCACTTGGAAGGTCCTGCATAACCCGCATGAGCCTATAGCAACTCGCGCTAACCGCGGCTTCAGGCTGGACCGCTTCCGGCCCCTCCCATAGCTTTCGCCCACTGCATCGGAGCGCGGAGCGCCCGCAATCAAGGGGTCAATCCGTGCCATTGCAATTCCACGATCAGGTCGCGCTCGTCACCGGAGCATCGGGCGGCATTGGCGGCGAAACCGCCATTCGTCTTGCCGCGGGCGGCGCCCGCGTGGCCCTGCTCTACAATTCCAACCCGGCCGGAGCCGAAGCGGTGCTCGCCGCGATCACCGCCGCCGGGGGAACCGCCATCATCGTGCAAGGCGACGCGAGCGACGCCGCCGACGCCGCGCGCACGGTGGCCGAGACGGTTGCCGCCTTCGGCAAGCTCACCATCCTCATCAACGGTGCAGGAATTTCCACACCGCTTGCGTTCGGCGCGATGACGCAAGAGGCGATCGACCGCGAATTCGCCGCCAACGTCCGCAGCGTTGCTTTGATGACCCAGGCCGCCGCACCGCATCTCGCTGGCGGCGGCCGCGTCGTCAACGTGAGCTCGAACCTCGCGTACGGACCGATGCCGGGGATGACGCTCTACTGCGCCGCCAAAGCTGCGGTCGCCGCGCTCACGCAGGGGTTCGCGCGCGAGCTCGGCGCGAAGGGCATCGCGGTCAACGCCGTAGCGCCCGGCGCAACCGTCACGCGGATGACCGACTGGCTCGACCGCGCGGTGATGGACGGCATCGGTGCCAGCACGCCGCTGGGCCGCGTCGCGCAACCCGACGATATCGCCGACGCCATCCTATTCCTCGCCGCGCCCGAAAGCCGATGGGTCAACGGGCGCACGATGATCGTCGACGGCGGCCTGATCTAACCCGTCCCCACAGGAGACCTTCCGTGACCGACAACAAGGCCCCGCAATCGATCTGGCCCGATATCCCCCAGCCGCTGATGCCGTACAGTCCGGCCGTGAAAGCCGCCGACTGGGTGTTCGTCTCCGGCCAGCTGGCGAGCGATTTCAAGACCGGCATCGCCGCTGCCGCGCAGCCGGCCAACCCGAACCTCGAGGACGAGCTCAGCCTGCAGTCACGTTTCGTGATGGAGACGCTGAAGCCCACGCTCGCGGCCGCGGGCGTCGACATCACCAAGGATGTCGTGCGCATCTGGCAGTGGTTCCCCTACGACACTCCGACGTACGATCAGTTCGAGCAGGGCGACTGCTGGCCCGGCCTTTCGATCACGCCGTATCTCGACGCGCGCAACGACTACATCTTCGAACCGCGTCCCGCCTCGACCGCGGTCAGCATCCGTGCACTGCCGGTGCGCAAGGCGCGGATCGAGGTCGACATGATCGCGATCGCCGACGGCGGCACCTCGATCGGCTTTGCGGCACCCGAAGGCGTGCCGATGCCGCTGGCGGGCTATTCGCCCGCGCTGCGTCGCGGTGACTGGATCTTCCTAGCCGGCGAAGTGCCGACCGACTGGGTGGGTGACTACGGCGAGGCGCGCAACATGGGCATGCCGAGCGCGCTGGCCCGCGAAGCGCGCGTCAATCCGCATGTCTGGTACGGCTCGTCGATCGAGGCGCAGACCGATTATACGCTCGCAAAGCTCGCGAGGATCGCCGAGGCCGCCGGCTCGTCGCTCGAACGCGCGGTCAAGGCCGATGTCTATATCGGCCATCCGAGCGACTATGCCGGGATGGACCGCGTGTGGAAGCGCTGGTTCCCGAACAACCCGCCGGCACGCTGCGTCATCCCGTACATGGGCCTGGGCACGCGCGGCAGCCGGATCGAGATCGCCTTCACGTTGCTCGCCAATGATTCAAAGCTGACGATCGAGCGGATCGAGACGTCCGAGGCGCCCGAGCCGTGGAGCCACGAACCGCAGGCGGTCAAGGTCGGCAATTTCCTGTTCCTGAGCCAGCAGATGGCCTGCGACAGCCGCGGCGTGCTTGCCGAAGGGATGGTGCGGCACCCGGAGTTTCCGTGGTACGGCCTCCCGGGCAAGAACCAGATGCGCTACATGCTCAAGAACGTCGCGGCGATCTGCGAGGCGGGCGGCACGCAGCTCGAGAACGTCGTGCGCCGGGCCTGCTTCCATGACGAAGGCACGTGGTTCGCCGATTCGATCGAGGAATGGGCCGCGCACTTTCCGGGCGTGAAGCCGGCTTCGACGACGATGAAGATCGGCGGTCCGCTGGTGGTGCCGGGCGCGAATGCGCTGCTCGATCTGATTGCGTACGTACCGGATTGAGGCACTCGGGTGAGGGCCAGCGCCCTCACCCTGGCCGTCTACTCCGCCTCGCGCGCCCGAGCGGCCAGCTCGGTCGCAGCGTCCTGGAACGGTGCCAGCATCGTCTCGACCAGCGTCTTCAGCGCCGCCTCGCGCTCCGTCCGCGCTAACTCGTCCGGCTCGAACCCGGCGACCGCCGCCTGCGTCACGGCCGTCTGACCCTCAAGCAGGCGGATCACGGTATCAAGCTTTTCAGCGACCGCCGAAATCTCTGCGCCGAGCGCCATCACCATCGCGAACAGCCGATCGATATTCTCGTCTGGAAAGAAGAACTTTGGAGCGCCGTTCACCACGAAATTCCTGTCAGCCAACTCCGGTATCCTTCTCGATCGCGTCATCGGCATGACTAGCGCGAACACGGGCCCTGAGCAGAGCACTCGGGATGTATCGCCTCATTCGAAACGCGCATCGCCCCTCCCCGCGCCTGTACGGCTGAATACGACACCTTTAGACCTCGGGCATTGCTCGCGCTCGCCGACATTCGGCGGCCGCCGGCGGCCCCTTTCTCCGGCACACGGCGGCAAGCATGCGATTTCATCCCGAAAGTCCTGACGTCGACCCCGCAGCGCTCTCGCGCCTGCGCTTCGTTGCCGCCTTCAAGAAGGAACTGTACCAGCTCAGCGCGGGCAACACCGCGGCGTACCGCGCCGACATCGCTACCCTTTTCGTGCCCGAATCTGCCGGTAACGAGCGTGAGGCCTTGCGTGAGCAGATGGAACGCCAGCCCTATTTCCGGGGCTGGTCGAGCCTGATGCGCTCGGCGCAGGACCTGATGTGGCATCACACCGGTCGCGCCGTGCAGGACAGCGCCGAGCGCCTGGCCACGCGCTTCCGGTCGATGTCGAACCAGGCGAAGGGCGCGATCACGCTGAACCCCGCGCTGGAAGCGCCGGGTTACCTCGTGGACGTCGACGTGCACCGGATGCCGGGGGGTTACGCCGCCGATACCGACGACTACGATTTGTACGCTGGAGCGCTCTACGATCTGGGCGGAGCGGTCTATCAACTCGGCATGAGCAGCGGCGCGGGCGGCCTGCTCAACGACGCCCGGGGCCGCACGCTGATCGCGCATCTCGCGGAGCGCTTTCCCGGATTCGCGCCCGCCCGCATCCTCGATATGGGCTGCAATGTCGGCCACAACACCGTGCCGCTCGCAGCCGCGTTTCCGCAAGCCGAGACGGTCGGGATCGACATCGGCGCGGCGTTGCTACGCTATGCGCATCTGCGCGCCGAAGGCCTTGGCGTGCCGGTCCACTTCATCCAGGCCGACGCCGAGCGCACGGGCTTCGAGGATGCGAGCTTCGATCTCGTCGTCTCCCAGATCGTCCTGCACGAAACCACCCCGCAGGCGGCCGCGAACATCATTCGCGAAAGCCGCCGGCTGCTGCGTCGGGGCGGGGTCGCGGTCCACCTCGAGATCCCATTCCAGGCGTCCGAGGGCGACACGTTCCAGCAGTTCATGTGGCTGTGGGAGCAGTACTACAACGCCGAGCCCAACATCGCCGGCGTGGTCGACGGCGACCTGTCGGGCATGGCCGTCGCGGCGGGCCTGGAGGACGTCAGGATCGGCTACCAGGATATCCCGGGAGCCGATGGCGCGTCGGGCTTCCACGCCCGCCCGCGCAGTGCCGGGTCGCTATCGCAGTGGCTGATCGTCTCGGGCCGGGCGTCCTGACCCGGCCCTGCGGCGGCGATCAGTTGTAGTGGTCGATCAGATCCGCGTGCCGTTTCATCCCCGCGCGGATCTTCTCGCTGAACCAGTCGAGCCCGCGGAACCGCAGTGACGCGCGGCCCACGAAGTTGAGGTTGCGGGCTATTCCGGCCGCCAGCTGGAACGTCTTGGCGAGCACGAAGAAATCCAGCAGCCGCTTTTCGTCATCCGTCATCGGCCGCACCGACTCGTATCCGGCGAGAAACGCATCGTTGAGCACCTGGTCGAAGCCGTAGAAGTCGCTGCCGAAAATGTAGTTGGCGATGTCCTTCAAGAACCAGCCATGACCGCAGCCGTCGAAGTCGAGGAAGGTGTAGTCGCCGGCTTCGGTTACGTGGATGTTGCTGGGATGGAGATCGCCGTGACAGGCGCCTTGCGGCAGGTCCAGATCGCCGATCCCGTCGATCACCCGCTGCAGGCGCAGGCCCATCTCGGGATAGTCCCGCGCGTCGTCGGGACGGTCGTGCACCAAACCGAGCAGATACGGCATGTCTTCGGGCAGCGTGCCACGGTTCAGCGACACGTCGACCGGTGACACGAAGTCGCGGCCAAGGCCGTGCATGACCGCGAACAGGCGGCCGACTTCGTGCGCGAGTGCGGGTTCCCGGCGATCGAACACCTTGACGCCCGGAGCCCACTCGTAAAGCGCAAGCGGACGGCGCGCCTCGGGCGCATCGACGGTAAAATACCAGTCGCCGGACGTGGTCGGCACCGGATAGGACGCAGCGAAGCCCTGTTCGCGCAGGAAGTTGAGGAACGCCAGTTCGCCGACGACCTCGTCGATCTTGCGCCAGTGGCCGCGCCACGCACGCAGGGCCCAGCGTCCCACGTCGTCGGTGACGATATAGATGTCGTTCATGCCCCGAAACAGCAGCTGCACGCGCACTGGGCCGGTGAACGGATAACGCCGGGCGAGCTCCTCACCCAGCGCATCGGCATCAAGCACCGAGTGAGCAACGAGTTTGTTCATGGCGCGGTCGATCTCGGTCATACACAGTCTCGTCATCGTGGCGGTCGGTGGAGTGACAGTCCCGTCCGCGCCTCCTCGATGCAACAGCAAACCATGCCCGGCGTCATGCGCTTCGCGTATGCATAGCGATTGCCGTCCGCGCTTCCTTGCGGACCGCTCCGGCCGATATGCCGGCGGCGAAAGGGGTATCGACCGATGACGATCACTTGCGCCCACCCGCGCATCGTGCGCGCCTACACGCGCTGCCGGCTGGGTCAGCTTCACTATCGTACCGCCGGCCCCGAGCGAGACGCGGACCGGCCAACGCTGGTGCTGCTTCATCAGAACCCGTCGTCCTCGGCGGAATATGAAAAGCTGATGCTGGCGATGGCGGACGACCGGCGGGTGGTGGCGTTCGACACCCCCGGCAACGGCATGTCCGACAGTCCGCCCGAGCCCCTGTCGATGGCCCGCTATGCCGAAGCATTCGCCGATGGGATCGAGGAGCTCGGTCTGGGCGTGGACCGCCCGCTCGACGTGCTGGGCTACCATACCGGGACGTACCTCGCGACCGAGCTCGCGCTCGCGCTACCCCGCCGCGTCGGGCGGCTCGTGCTGTCGGGCCTGCCCTATCGCTCCGCCGCGGAACGGGCCGCCGCGCTCGAAACGGCACAAGCCGTGACATTGCCTGCGGAGGACGGCGACGAGCTGTTCGCCTGGCTGCGCTGGCTGTGGAACTTCACGGTCGTACAGCGGCTGCCGGGCGTGACGATGGAGGCGGCCGTCCGCACGTTCGCGGACAAGGCCTCACCGATGCACCGCCGCGCCTGGCCGTATCTGGGGGTCTGGTCGTACGATGCGGCCGACCGGCTGCCGCACGTACGCCAGCCGGTCCTGATCCTGCAGCCGGACGAACCGCTGCGAGAGGTCTCGCGCAAAGCGGCCGCGCTGTTCCCCGACGCCCGTTTCGTCGAGCTCCCCACCCTGTCGCGCGACGTGTTCGACGTGGGCGCCGAGACATTCGCCCAAGCCATGAAAGAGTTCCTGATATGAACGATGCGACGACGCCTTACGATGCCGACGTGCTCGTGCTGGGCGCGGGGCTGGCCGGCCTCTATGCGGCGATGGAACTCGAAGCCGCAGGTCTCGATACGCTCGTGCTTGAAGCGAGCGCGATCATCGGCGGCCGCATCCGCACCATCTTCGCCAACGGACGCCCGATCGACATCGGCGGCACGGGCCTGGGCCCGTCGCATCTGCGCGCCCGCGCGATGGCGGAGCGCTTCGACCTGGCAACCCGGCCGCTGACGCGCCGGAGCAAGCTGGCGTTCTCGATCAACGGCACCTTGATGGATGAGGCTGCCTGGGAGCATTCGCCGGCGAACCTGACGTCGGGCGACGAACGCGAGATCCTGCCTTCGCGGCTCGACAGCTACTTCATGCAGACGCTGCTGCCGTTCTTCGGCCTCGCCGACTGGCTCGATCCGGCCCATGCCGCTTACGACATCTCCTTCGCAGAGCATCTGCGCCGCAGCGGCGTCTCCGCCGAAGCGATGCGCCTGATCAACATGTGCATTAACACCAACGACATCGAGACGGTCTCCGCGCTCTCGGTCTTCCGCGACGCGATCAAGTGGCGCTCGGTGGGCTTCGACGATCCGAAGAACTTCGATCAGTACGGCGACAAGCTTTACCAGCCGATCCGGATGACGGCCGGCATGAACGCACTCCCCGAAGCGATGGCCGCATCCTTGCGGCATCCGGTCAGGACATCGAGCAAGGTGGTGTCGGTTCGTTACGATGAGCGAGGCGTGGCTTTCGTTCTCGAAGACGGCACCACCCTCACCGGCCGCAAGGCGGTGATCGCCGCACCGATCATGACGCTGCGCGCGATCGCGTTCCACCCTCCCTTGCCCACGCCGCTGGACGCCAGCGGTTGCCGATGCCGGCGCGTCGGGCAACACGCAGTTCATCCTCGAGACCGATCGCCGGTTCTGGGAGGACGACGGTTTCGCGCCGGGGCTGTGGAGCGACACGATCTTCGAGCGCCTGTTCGTCGAGTTCGACGACGACGACGAGATCGATCACCTGCGCATCTGGATCAACGGCGACAATGCGGGCCGGGTCGATGCACTCGGCGATGGCGCCGGCGATGCCCTGCTCGAGACGCTCGCGCGGATCCGGCCCTCGACCGCGGGCCATCTGCGGGTCCTGCACCAAGTGTCATGGGGCGCCGAGCCGCTGATCGGGGGCGAGAAATACGTCATGGCACCCGGCGAGGTGACACGCTTCGCCAGTTCGCTCGCGGCGCCGGTCGGCCCGATCCGCTGGGCCGGAGAGCATCACAAGAGCCTCGACGTCGGAATTGAGGCAGCGCTGCAGTCGGGCGAGCGCGCCGCCGCGGAGATCACCACCGCCATGCCAGGACGGCGATAGTCCGAACGTTCGTTGGACGCTGCCGCCGTCGGCGGAGAAGGAGGAGCAATGCATCGCTCGATCGACATGCGCCGGCTGGAACAGTTCGTCTCGGTGGCGCGCGCAGGCAGTCTCGGGAAAGCCGCGACGCAGCTGTCCCTGTCCCAGCCGACGCTGACGCGCAACATGAGAAGCCTGGAGGCAGACGTCGGCACGAAGCTGTTCGCCAGGGGGCCGCTCGGCACTGTGCTGACCCCGGCGGGCGAACGCTTCCTCCCGCGCGCCGAGGGGCTGATCAACGATCTCGAACGCGCGCTGGAGCAGCTCGAAAACGAACGGCCGCATACGCAGCTGCGGATCGGGATCTCGCCCAGCTTCTATTTCGACGTGCTGCCCGATGCGATCGGGAAGGCGGTGGCGACCAATCCCGCGATCAACATCCACATCGTCTCAGGCACGCGTGAAATGATCGTCGAGGAATTGCGGCGCAACACGATCGATCTGGGCCTCTGCCTGATACCGGACTTCTTCTACACGACCGCGAGCGAGACCAGCGAGATCCGGTTCGAGGCGCTCGGGCGCGAGCAGATCAGGCCGTACGCCGTGCCGTCGCACCCCGCGATCACGGCGACGACGCTGGAAGACACCGCGGCTTGCCGCTGGGCGGTGCCCCATCAGCTCTCCGTCAGCTACCGGTTCGAAAGCGCCTTCTATCGCAGCCGGCTTCCCGTGCCCGTCCAGACGCTGAATGCCACGTCGCTGTCGCTGGTGCGCGGAGCGGCGCTGTCCGACGAACTGGTGGCGCTTCTGCCCGCGCGTTTCGCCGCAGCGGACGTCAGCGCCGGCCGGCTCGTCCCGCTCGCCATCGAGGCGCTCACGTTCGACGCGGTCATGGGCATCATGCTGCGCGCCGACACCATGCCCAGTTCGTCCGCGCAAACGCTGTGCGCGACGTTGCGCGAGATCGTCAATACGCCCGAGCCACTCGTCGCATAATGCGCGCCGAGCGACCCAAGGTGGAGACTGTCTCCGCCCGGGACAAAACCGGGCGGAGACACCGCATCAGAACTCGGTGTGGATGCGGAAGCCGAAGCGGCGCGGCATGGGCAGAGACGCCAAGATCGTTGCCTGATAACTGCGGCTGACATCGATCGAATTTGTTACGCTGTTGTAGGCGTGATTGTTGGTCAGATTTTCGACGAACAGCTCGAACCTCTGGCGATTATGCGTAACGCCAAGCCGAAGATTGACGCGGTTGGAAGCAGGCGTACGGGCAAAGTTCGCCGGATCGTTGTACATGCCGCTCTTGTACACGTAATCGACATGGGCGAAGCCATCGACCGTAGCGTTGATCGCGCGGGTGTAGTCGACACTTACCGTTCCGCTATACTTCGAGTAATTGGGAAGCTGATTGCCCTTATAGAGCGACAACGGCGCGGTTCCCACGATACCAAGCAGCGCGGCGTCGGCGGAGTTCGAGTAGGAATTGATGTGCGAATCATTGATCGCGCCGCCAAGTCCCGCCGTCAGATCCTGGCTGAACCGGTAGAACAGGTTCGCCTCGACGCCCTTGAGGTTGGTGCTGCCCAGATTGCTGTAAGCGCCGATCGTTGCAATGCCGGAGATCCCGGTGAGCGCCGGGTTGTCGATATAGAGCACCTGCGAGATCAGCTGGTTGCGCCACTTGTCGTAATAGAGGCTCACATCGAACTGGAGCCGGTCGTCGAACAGCGAGGCTTTGTAGCCGATCTCGAAGTTCGTCAGCCGCTCCGGCTTTACGACGATGCCGGCGCCGGTGAGCGTTGTGACGTAATCCCTGAGCGCTTGGGTGTAGCTGAGCAGCGCTGAATTGAACAAGCCCGGGTTCGTTCCCTTCGAGAAGGTGAAATACACCTGCTGCTTGGGGAGGAATTTGTACTGCAGGATCACGCGCGGCAGGAATTCGTGCGTGGTCTCTTTCAGCCCCGGCACCATCGTTTCGAGGGCGGTACCGACGCCCGTCGCCGTGCGCTTATAGCCCGTGGTCGTATCGATTTGATAACGTCCCTCGAGGTTCAGGATGATCTGCTTCGTGACATCGTAGCTGGCGCTCGCGAACACACCGACCGTCGAATCGCGATTGATATTGCCGGGAGCATAAGCCGAGAACGTGCCGAGCGGCGGAGCGAGCCCCATGTTGGTCTGGCCTGTACGCGTCCATTGATAGTTCACGCCGATAGAGCCGCGCAGCCGCTTGGCCTGGTTGCTGGTAACGCGAAGCTCCTGGCTAAACGCCGCATTATAATTGTACGTGTCGAACGGCCAGCGCTGAGCGGGGCCGGTAAAATACTCGTTCGCAAGATCGGTAATCGAGTCGGCGTAAGTTTTGTTGGCGGCGGTCACCGCGCTGACAGTCAGGCCGGTATCGGGAATGGTATAGTTGATATTGAGCGTGGCGATCCGAATCTGCGATGCCGAGCCCATGTGGTCGAGGCCGATATCCTTGTACCGCGTTCCCGCCGCAGGCGTCTGGAGCCCCGTGAAGAAGGAGTCCGGCAGCTCGGTATTGGGTCCGATGGGTTGCATCTGCGGCAGGACACCGCAAATGAACGGCTTGGCCCCGGCATTACAATTGTAATTGGGGGTGCCGAACTTGACGATCGGTGCAGTCTGGTCGTCCTGCTCCATGTATGCGCCGAACAGCCGTATCTGGAGATTGTACGCCGGGGTAAACTCGAGCTCCGCCAGCACATCGCGCGACGACTGACCGCCATACGATGTCTGAGGGTGGCCCGCAGCGTGATACTGTCCGTCGATCGAATAGTACCGTCCGGTAACGCGCAGTTTGAGAAGGCCCGGGACGATCGGGCCTTCGAGGGTCGCCTTGACGTCGGCCCAGTTGTAAGATCCGTAAAGAATGTCGGCAGATGCCTTGAAGGTGTCTCCGGGCGGCTTGGTGATGATGTTGACCGCGCCGCCGAACGTGGAACGACCGAAATAGGCGCTCTGCGGCCCTTTGACGATTTCGATCTGGGCGACGTCCGAAAGCCCGTCGATCAGGCCGGAGGCGCCGAGCGGCGCGCCGTTGAGGAACACGGTCGTCGTGTTGCTGTAGCTGGAGCCGGGCGTCATGCCGCGGATCACGACGGTCTGCTGCGAACGCTGCGACGTCGAGTTGCCGAAGCTGGATACCGTGAGCGACGGCGTGAAGCTCGCCACGTCGGCAAGGCTCTGGATGTTCTTCCTGGAGATCTCGGCTGCGGAAAACGCCGTGACCGCAAGCGGCACTTCGAGCAGTGTTTCCGACTTCTTCCGCGCCGTCACGACAATATCCGCCATGCCGTCGGCCTTCTGGTTGACCGCTTCACCGGTCGCATCGCCCCCGGCGAGCGCCGGCGATTGCCCTGTCGCGGCCGCCTGGGCGCTTGCTTCGTACGGAATGCTAGCGAGTGCGGCGAACATCAGCACTGCTGGCGCAGCAGACGTGAGCAATTCTTTTCGCGTGACGTGGTAATTCATACCGATTCCCTCTTTGAAGTCGTCTCTCCCGCGAATATTCTTTGGGTCAACTCACAAATGATCGGCGATATACGAAGAGATCCGCTAAAAACTTAGCGCCCTCCTGAATACATCTACAGCATAGAGTGAGAAATCTCGACTCTATCTGCCGAACTCTTTACCATTTTTTATGGTTTTTCGACCCGAAAGACCCTGAAATAATTTTTTTATGATATTGTTCAGATCATCAAAATGCAATGTATCTGAAGTATGTTTTTATTCTCTGAATGTTGCATCCTTGTAAACTACCGGAATCCGTATGAGGTAATGCCGTTTGCGCATCATGGGAACCAAGGCATTTCGGACGCCGATAACGCCCGTATCGATCTGGGACGGGGGCCTAGAGCGGAATGCCGAAAACCTGACCCAGCTTCGTCATTGCAAGGAGGCCCTTCGGCTTGCTGGCAAGCCAGCCGCTCGAACAGACATGCGGACCGGCCGACCCCATCATGCAGGAGCATCTGCGCCGCCCGGTTCACATGCGTGGAGCGCCTCTGGCTTGTGACCAAGGCACTGCCCATAGTCGCCGGCCAACGCTGATCGCCTTTCCGGGCGGTCCTGAACTCATTACGGCGCGGCTCCGCCGCCGCCCCCCCAATCCGAAGAAGGCCGTGCCATGCCAAGCCCGACCAGGATCGCCAGCTATCACGGCCAGCTCCTGCATATCATGTTCGAGACTTCGACCGACCTCACGCGGTTCCTGCCTGCTGGCCTCGTGCCGGTCGATCCGCACCGCGCCTTCGTCAAGGCGGAGCGACTGAAGATCCGCTCGCCGGATGCGGACCAAAATCCTTCGGCCTTCACGCACTATCAGCAAATCTGCGTGACGACCCTGGCAGCCGCCCCCGGCTACGGCCCCCGGCATCGCAACATCCTGATGTGGGAAGACCGTCACTGGGCAATCGGTTCGACGATGGGCGGCGCGAAGCGTTATGGCAGCATCGAAATGACCCAGGTCTATGAGACCGAGCGCACCCGCGCCGACGCGGATGAGCCCATTCCGTTCTCGGTGGATGTCCAAACCAACGGATTCGCACTGATGCACTTTGCCGGTGTGCTCGACGGCAAACAGCGCGTGCAGGTGCCGCCTTATGGCGGGTTCTATGTCGGCGGCGAACCGGGCGCCGATCTCCAAACGCTCACGCTCGATTTTTCGCGCCTGTCGCGCCCGCTTCACGGCGCCGGGGAGC